>CAIWHY010000547.1 GCA_903912585.1 uncultured Thermoleophilia bacterium
AGAAGGGGCACTTGTCCGGCACGTCGCCGATGACCGTGTGCCCGCAGACCAAGCATACACTCACGGGCTGGTCGGCGACGTCCTTGCCGGCGAGCACCTGCTCGCGCGCCTCGGAGTACATGCCTTTGTGATCGACCTCGCTCTTGAGCGCGAACTTGACGCTCTTCTGCGCCTGGTGGTTGCCCTGCAGCGTGGCGATCTCCTGGTAGGCCGGGTACATCTCGGCGACCTCGAAGCTCTCACCGGCGAAGGCGGCCTTGAGGTTGTCGGCCGTGGCGCCGATGCCACCCATCACGCGCAGGTGGTTGCGCGCGTGCCGTGTCTCGGCGAAGGAGATGGCACGGAACAGCCTGGCGACCTGCGGATAGCCCTCGTCCTCGGCCTGCTCGGCGAAGACCAGGTACTTCTCGGCCGCCTGGCTCTCGCCGGCGAAGGCGGCCTTGAGGCTCTCCTGCGTCATCGCTCCGAGCTCCTCGGGCTTGGGGAGGCGTTTCTCGACGGCTTCGTCCATCAGAACTCCTTGAAGTGCGCGCCGGCGGTGCCGCACACGGGGCACTCGTCCGGAGCGTCTCCGATGACGGTGTGGCCGCAGATCGGGCAGACGCGCACCGCGCCGGCGCCCAGATCGGCCTTGCCCTCGACGCCCTTGAGGGTGGAATCGTAGATGCCCTGGTGATCCTTCTCGGCCGTCAGGGCATAGCGGATGCTGGTCTGCGCACTCTTGTTCTCCTGCAGCTTGGCGACCGCGTCGTAGGCCGGGTACATCTCGGTGATCTCGAAGGTCTCGCCGCCCCACGCCGCCTTGAGGTTCTCTGTCGTGGTGCCGATGCCGCCGAGCACGCTGAGGTGGTTGCGGGCGTGGGTGCTCTCGGCGAACGCCACGCCGCGGAACAGGCGCGCCACGTTGGGGTAGCCCTCGGCGTCGGCCACATCGGCGAAGGCGAGATACTTCTGCGAGGCTTGGCTCTCGCCGGCGAGCGCGGCGGCGATGTTCTGGGCCGTCATCTCGCCCTTGTTCTCGGGGGCGGGCGGGGCGTTCTTGAAAGGCTCGGCCATCTTGGTGTTCTCCTCCTGGTCGGTGTGGCGGACGGGGGTGCTTATGCTACCAGCGCAAACGCCGGACAAACCGTTGAGCCGCCGGCACGCCGCGGCCGCGCGCCCGCTCTCGCGGGGCGCGGCCGCCGGGCTGCCGGAAGGCAGGTCGACCGCTGCACGCGCGCGCCGGGCCGCACTCAGGCGGCGGCGCGGTGCGGCTCGAGCGAGGGCACGAGCCGGTGCAGGACGGTGTGGACTTGACGCTCGCTCAGGTGGTCGAAGAGCGCGTAGTAGAGATCCGGGTTCGACTGGCTGCGCGAGAACTGGCTGAGGTCGACGGTGTGACCCGCGGACGTGGCTGCGCGGGCTTGCGGGCCGTCGATGGCGAGGAGCGCCGCCGTGGCCGGCACCGAGGCGTCGCTGCAGATCTCGGCGATGTCCTGCGGCAGCGTCCAGAGCGACAACGCCAGCGGCGTGTCGCCGGCCTCGGTCACCACCAGGCGCACGCCCGTTGCGACCTGCCCGCTGAAGTCGAAGTGGCGCCGGTCGGCGCCCCTGGCGGCGTCCGCAGCGCGCTGGACGCGATGGATCTTGTCGATGAACGTGGTTGGAACAGGCCGTGCCATGGTGACCCTCCTCGACTCACCCCGAGGCCTTCCGGAGCCCTGGGGAGCGCTCGCTTTCGGGCCAAGCCTTCCCGCGCGCGGAGGGGGGTAAACGCTCTGAGCGCAGTGTAAACAGCGCTATTCCACGCGCTTCGCCGCCGCCTGCCCCACCCACGCGCCGATCCCCGCGATGAGGAACGACGAGACCATGCCGATGGCCTCGACGCTCGTCACGCCACCGGGATCCGGGTGCGCGAGGAGCACGACGAAGCTCGTGATGAAGGCGACGACGCCGGCCGCCACGAGCCACGGGCCGCCGGCCCGGTGCGCGGCGGCCCAGGTCTCCTCGTTGCGCATCACCGCGCTCATGCGGATGCCGACCCAGTCGTTCTTGGGCAGCGCGCCTAAGGTCCCGAGGACCCCCGGCACGATGAGGATGACCCCGACGAGCAGCGAGAAGAAGACGTTGACGGTCATCATCGGGCGGCGCGGCGCTGAGGCGGGTCGGGCGCCGGCGTCAGCCGGCGCCGAACCCGCCGCCCCCGCCGCCGCCCCCGCCGCCGCCGGAGTAACCGCCGCCCCCGCCGCCGCCGGAGGACGAGTTCGAGGTGGCCACGGCGACCGCCTGCCCGAAGCTCTGGTCCATGGCGCTGAACGGGGACGGGCCCATGCCGGGCTGGGCGATCATCATGAACGTCATCGTCCGGAAGGCGGGATCCTGCATCACTTCCGGCACCTTGACCTGCATCGCCTTGATCACCTGGTCGGCCATGTCGAACACCACGGCGTAGACGAGGAACTGCTGCCAGAGAACGACGGAGTCCGGCGGCTTCTCGTCCATGCGGCCGAAGTCCTTCATGTAGCGGCGCAGCGCCTGATATTGGGCGTACAGCTCGGCCGCCTCGGTGGAGCGGCGCTTGATCGAACGCGACACGAAGATCAGCGCGATCCCGACCGGCAGGCCGACCAACGCCCAGTAGAAATGGCCGAAGATGCCGGCGACGCCGGCCGCGACCGCGGCGATGAAGCCGAAGGCGGCGCCGGTGAACGCCATGCGGTCGGCCTTGGCATCGAGGTAGCCCCGTTTGGTGCCCTCCTCGCCGACCATGTCGGTG
>CAIWHY010000548.1 GCA_903912585.1 uncultured Thermoleophilia bacterium
CGAGGCAGGGAGTCCGGCGCCGATGAGCGAATCGTAAGGGATGCACGAAGGCCGCCCGTCCCGGGCGGCCGCCGGGCACGACGAGAGGCGAGTCACGGTGGCGCAGACAGTGACGATCGAGGGACGATCAGCCCCCCGGCGATCCGGCCGGCGGCCGGCCGGCTCCGCGCCGGCTCCGCGCCTGCACCTCGGCCGGCTGGCCGTCCTCGTGCTCGTCCTCATCGGCGCCTCGTTCTACGTCGCCCCGCTCAGGGCGTTCTTCGCCCAGCAGGACCGCTACCAGCATGAGGCGGCGGCGCTGCAGGCGGCCCGTGCCGACAACGCCGCCTACAAGGTGCAGGTCCAGCTCCTGAGCACCAAGGACTACGTCGCCCAGCGCGCGCGCCTCGACTCCATGCTCGTGCCGCCCGACACCCAGGTCTTCGTCGTCAAGGGGCTCCCGGGCCGCGACACCGCCGCCCCCGTCGTCGGCGGCGCGAAGGCCTCCGCGGGGTCGATCTCCCTCCTGGACCGCATCGACGACCTGTGGCGCACGCTGCTGCACTGACGCCGTGACTGTGGCGTCCGCCCGAGGCGGGGTGCGACTGGTGGACGCTCCTCCGCTAGGCGCGCGTCTGGTCGGCGGCGCCGACCTCGTTGTCGTCGCCGCGCAGCTCGCGCGCCGGCCCCACGAGATGAGCCGCGTCGTGGCGCGCTGCCCCTTCGGCTATCCCGCCGCCGTCGAGGACTTGCCCTACGGGAGCGGCGGCCGGCCGTTCCCGACGCTGTACTACCTCACCTGCCCCGCGCTCGTGGCCGGCGTCTCCGCGCTCGAGAGCGACGGCGGCGTGCGGAGGTGGGCGCAGCTTGCGGCGGCGGACCAGAGGCTGGCCGGCGCGCTCGTCAAAGCCGCCGCGCAGAGCAGGTGCCGCCGGCGCGAGCTGGCGCGGCGTTACGCTCTGCCGATGCTCGACGGCGGCGCGTCGCTGCGCAGCGGGGTGGGCGGGGTCGGCGCCGGAGGACGAGGCGCCGCCGGGGCGAGCGCCGGCGGCGCGATCTCTGGCGGCGCGATCAAGTGCCTGCACGCCCACGTCGCACACGCACTCGCGTGCCCGAGCTACGACCTCGGTGCGGCGATGCTCGCCGAGGTCGCGGACCCGTGGTGCGCCGACCGGCGCTGCGCGGGGTTCGCAGCGGCACGCGTCGAGCTTGCCCGCGGAGAGCCCTCGTGAAGGTCGCCGTCGTCGACCTCGGGACCAACACGTGCCGGCTGTTCCTGGCCGAGGTAGACGGCGACGAGGTGCGCGCCGGCCGGCTCCCGCCCGCGCCTGCGGGACCGTCTTGCGTCCGCACCGTCGAGCGCCTGACGACGGTCGTCCGCCTGGGGCAGGGCGTCGACCGCACCGGGCGCCTCGACGCGGCCGCGGTGGCGCGCACGCGCGCGTGCCTCGCCGGGTACGCGCCGCGCCTCGAGGCGTTCGCACCGGAGCGCCGGCTGCTGGTCGCGACGAGCGTCCTGCGCGACGCCGCCGAGGGCCGCGCCTTCCTCGAAGGGGTCGAGCGCGACTTCGCGCTGCCGTGGCGCGTCCTCGCCGGGGAGGAGGAGGGCGCGCTCGCCTTTCGCGGCGGCACGGCGGAGCTCGCCGGCACCGGGCCGACGCCGCTCGTCCTCGTGGACATCGGCGGCGGCAGCACCGAGTTCGCGTTCGGCGCTCCGGGGGCTGCGCCCGAGTTCGTGCGCAGCCTCGACGTCGGCGTGGTCCGCCTCACGGAGCGCTTCATCGCCTCCGACCCGCCGGCGCCCTCCGAGCTGGCCGAGCTGGAGCGCTTCACGGCGGCGGCGATCGCGGACGCCGTGCCGGCCCCGGTGCGCGGCGCCGCGCGCGGCGCCGTGGGCGTGGCCGGCACCTACACCACCCTCGTCGCCCACAAGCTCGGCCTGCGCGAGTACCACTCCGAGCTGGTCCACGGGCGCGTGCTCAGCGCCGCCGACATCGACGCCGCCATCGCGCGCTTCAGCGCCTTGACCAACGCCGAGCGCGGCCGCCTGCCCGGCATCCAGCCCGGCCGCGAGGACGTGATCCTCGCCGGCGCCATCATCGCGCGCGAGGCGCTGCGTGCCTTCGGCCTCGCCGAGGTCCTCTGCAGCGAGGCCGACATCCTCGAGGGCGCCGCCTTGGGCCTCGCCGCCGGGACGCTGACCGCAGGCTGAAACGGCGGCTGCGCCTCGCGCCCGCCGTCCGTGGCGGTCGCGCCGCCGCCTCGCGCCGCCGTCGTATACTCCACCCGTGCCGGAGTGGCGGAACTGGTAGACGCCGCGGACTTAAAATCTGCTGTCCCCCCGGGGACGTCCGGGTTCGACTCCCGGCTCCGGCACCAGAAACCCCCTGCTCGGAGTGCTGATTCCTCGCCGTGCTTCGCGGCGGTGCCGAAGGCCGGCACGTGAGACTGTCCAGCGACCTTGTCGACCCTCGCCCGGCGGGCCGACTGGACCTTTGGCGCCATGCAGGCATTCGCTGGAGAGGCGGGCCGAGACTCACGCCCGCCGCCGTCGTGGCCGAGAGGGGGTGAAGAGCAGTCAAGGCGTGGAGGAGGGGGTCATGGGCAGGAGACGGAAGTGGACCATCATCGTGGTGGTCGCGGCAGCCCTGGTGCTGGGGGCGTTCTCGGTGACGCCCGGCTGGGCATCGCTCATCGGCCGCGAGCAAGCGCGCAGCAACCGGGTGGCGACGCTGGCTTACTACGCCAACGACTGTGTGACGCACGGCATCAGTCCGTCGGCGGTCGTCTTCGATGGCCGCCACATCTGGGTGGCGAACCAGAACCAGAGAGTGACGAGCCTGGACCCCGCGACCGGGGCCTTGGTGACCGCCTCCGGAACCCCCAGTTCTCCGGTCGCGCTCGCCTTCGACGGCGAGAGCATCTGGGTCGCGAACTGCTTCAGCAACAACGTGGAGAGGTTCGCCACCGCCCACCATGGAAGCATCGCCCTCGGGGGAAAGCTCGGCACGTACCCCGTCGGCAGGCAGCCGAGAGCGATCGCCTTCGACGGCTCCGACATCTGGGTCGTGAACTCCGGGGACAACTGAGTCACGAAGCTGAACGCCATGACTGGGGCGCTCGTCGGCACCTACGCCGTGGGACGCGGGCCCGATGCCCTTGCCTTCGACCAGTCGGGGTACAGTGCCAGCCCGCCCACCGACCCGAAGACCTACATGTGGGTCGCCTGCCGTGACAGCTCCAGCCTCAGCAAGCTCGATGCGGTGACTGGGGCGCTGGTCGCCACCTATCCGGTGGGCACGCACCCGACCGGGCTGGCGTTCGACGGCACCCACATCTGGGTCACTCAGTCCGGCCCCTGTTCGGTCGCCAAGATCCGCGCCCGCTGACGCTCGCTTTCTGAGGGGAGCGGCGCGAACGGCGCCGCTCCCCTCAGCGGCGCCCGGGTTCGACTCCCGGCGACGGCGACGAGCGCGGGCCGCCGCTCGGGTGCTATCCTGTGACGCAGGCACAATTCATCCGGGAGCGTCGCCGTCGGCGCCGCGCTCCCTTCCGAACGCGACCGCATGGCCACGACACCTCAAGTCCGCCCTTGGTGGGACCGGCTCACGCCCCGCACCGGCGTGCGCATCCAGCTGTTCGCCGCGGCCGTGCTGTGGCTCGTGGCTGTGAGCTTCCTGGTCGTCCGCGGCGTCCTGTTCATCGAGGCGCCATCGGGGGTGCAGCACTCGCACTTCAGCTACTGGATCGTGCCCATCGCCCTGGTCGCGGTCGTGATCGGCATGATCAAGGCGCGCTTCATCCTGATCAAGTACGCCAACAAGGCGGTGGCGCGCATCCAGCGGCGCGGGCACGCCTGCTTCTTCGGCTTCTTCGCGCCCACTTCGTGGCTGTTCGTGATCGTGATGATGGGTGGCGGGATGCTGCTGCGCCACTCGGCGCTCGTCGACTCCACCTGGGGACGGGTCGCGTTGTCGGTGCTCTACATCGCCGTAGGCACGGCCCTGGCGATCGCCGACCGCATCTTCTGGATCGCGGCGCTGCGCTCCCTGCGGGCGCCGGCAGAGACGCCGGCCACCGAGTAGGGGCGCAGAGGCCGGCGGGCGACGGCGCGACGGCCGGCGCGGCGACGGCGCGCACGACCGCCGCCCGCAGACGATCCCGAGGGCTACGAGGACCCGGGCGTGCCGTTCCCGCTCCGTGAGTCGCCCGTGGACCGGCTGGCCGAGGTCCAGGACGCCGCGGGCGCTGCGGCCGTCTACCAGCCGCGCGTCCCCCGCCCTCCCTTGAACGGCCCCTCGATCTCGGCCGTGATCCATCCGCCGTAGAAGTCGCCGTCCTGCGGCCGCACCTGGTCGTCGTCGACGAAGCACGCGTCCATGCGGCCGGGGTAGAAGGCGACGTGGCCGGCGAGTGCCTCATAGCCGTGCGCCGGGCGCGGGTAGTGCCAGGCGGCGTCGGCAGCGACGCGAACGCCGCCGCCCTCCGCGTGACCGCACCCGGCGTCGCCGCCCTCCGCGTGACCGCCCTCCGCGTCGCCGCCGGCGACCACGTCGTAGTACGCCGCCTCACCCTTGAACTCGCACCAGGTATACTTGCGGGTCGGGACCAGGACGCCGGCCACGACGTCGGCGACCGGCACGTAGTACACCGGCGGATGGCTGGTCTCGAGCACGCGCAGGGCGCGAGTGCTGTCAGCGATCGTGCGGCCGGCGAAGACGACGCGCACGCGCCAGCCCGAGGCCTCTACGCGCGGCGGCCGCGGGTAGTCCCACACCGATTCCCGCGGCCTGCTTCTGCCGGCCTCGCCCGCCGTCTCGCGCCCTGTCTCGCCCGCCTCGTCCATGGTGCGTTGATACCCGCCGGCGCGAGTCTTTACAGGCGCCCGGCGCGGGCCTACCATCGAGTACGGAGAACATCGTCGGGGCCCGGCGGACGGCCGCGGGCGCTCCCCGGCGGAAAGGGGTCACATGCTCTACGTACTCGGAGCCATATTGCTGGTCATCATCGTCGTGGTGATCGCGCTGCTCATCATGGGCATCCGCATCATCCGCCCCACGCACCGCGGCCTCGTGGAGCGCCTCGGCAAGTACAACCGTTATTGCGATCCCGGGCTCCACATCATCATCCCGCTCATAGAGAGGCTGTTCCAGATCGACGTGCGCGAGGTGCTCGTGGAGGCGCAGCCGCAGACGATCATCACCAACGACAACCTCAACGCCAAGGTCGACGCGCAGGTCTACCTCAAGGTCAAGGCCGACGAGGAGAACGTCAAGGCGTCGCAGTACAACGTCACCAACTACGAGAACCAGATCGTCAACCTGGCGCGCACCACCCTGCGTAACATCATCGGCACGCTGACGCTCAAGTCGGCCAACAGCGAGCGCGGGCGCATCAACGAGGAGCTGCGCGGCACGCTCAAGACCGAGACCGCCAGCTGGGGCATCGAGATCCTGCGCACGGAGCTCAAGGAGATCGACCCGCCGGTGGACGTGCAGGAGACGATGAACAAGGTCGTCAAGGCCGAGAACGAGAAGATCGCGGCGGTCGACTTCGCCACCGCGACCGAGACTCAGGCGGACGGCCAGCGGCGCGCCGAGATCAAGAAGGCCGAGGGCATCAAGCAGGCCAAGATCCTCGCCGCCGAAGGCGAGGCGCAGGCGATCAAGCTCGTCAACGAGGCCGCCGAGCTGTACTTCGTCGGCAACGCCCAGGTGCTGCGCAAGCTGGAGACGGTCGAGAAGGCGTTCTGGCAGAACGCCAAGATCATCGTGCCGGCCAACGGCGAGCTCGTGAACGTCATCGGCGACCTCGCCGGCATCGCGCCGGTGCCGGTCAAGGCGGCGGTGCCCAACCCCACGCCGGGCCAGCCGACCAAGCGGCAGGCCTAGGGGGCGGGCGGGTCTCGGCCCCGGCCTAGGCCTTCTTCTTGCGCGGCTTCTTCGCTTTGGGCGGCAGAGAAGCCGCGTAGGCCAGCCCCTTGCCGAGCCAGGCGCGCAACGCGTCCTTGTCGGCGAGCATCGCGTCCGGGAAGGCGACGTACTCGCGCATCGGGCGCCCCTCCATGGGCTCGAACAGGTGCGCGCCCGGCGCGGCGAGCAGCTCGGCCCGGTCTTGCTCGCCGAGCCGCACGATGATGCTCTCCTGGTGGACCGCGGCGAACATGTTGCCGCCGCTCCAGTAGCAGGGGCCGCCGAACATGGGCTTGAACTCCACGGCGGCTTCGCCTTGCGGGATGAGCTCGTCCAGCAGCGCCACGAGGTCATCTCTCGGCTTGCGCCACTTCATGTCGGCCTCCTCGTGTTCACAGCGGCCTCCTCGCGTTCACGGCGGCATCCTCGCCGGCCCTGCGGTCGCCACGCCCGGTCCTACTTGTGGCGCGGCACCACGAGGACCGGCACCTTGCTGTGGTGCAGGAGCTTGAGCGCCGTCGAGCCGAGGAACGCCGCCGAGACGGCGCCCTGGCCGTGGCTGCCGACGACGATGGCTGCGGCCTTGCGCTCGTCGGCAAGCTGCAGAAGCACCTCTACCGGCTTGCCCTCCTCGACGGCGGTCTCGGCCTTGACCCCGGCCGCGGCGAGCCGGCGCGCGGCCTCCGCGACCTGCTCGTCGCCAAAGCCGCGCACGAGCTGCACGTGATTGTCGTACTCGGCGCTCATCATCAGCGGCGAGTCGGCCATGCCGGTCGGCACGTAGCCGATCGAGAACTCGAACGCGTAGACGACGAGGACGGTGGCGCCGGGCAGATCCCTGACCAGCTCCGCGGTGCGGTCGAGCGCCAGCTGGGCGCAGTCCGAGCCGTCGTAGCCGAGGACGAGCGTGGTGGTCATCGTGCCTCCTTGAGTGGGTCTCTGGTGGACTATGCTCCGGCGCGGCCGCGGCAAAACGGGCGCCGCGGTGCTACACCGCCCGTCGCGCCGCGGCGCGGCGGGCGAGCAGCCCGCGCTGCGGCGCGACGACGAAGGCGACCATGAAGACGACGGTCGCGGTGAGCACCACGGCGGCGCCCGAGGCGACGTTGAGGTAGTAGCTGAAATACAGGCCGGCGACGCTCGAGGCGGCGCCGATGGCGGCGGCCAGCGCCATCATCCGCGAGAGGCGCCGCGTGAGCAGGTACGCGGTCGCTGCCGGCGTCACGAGCATCGCCGCGACCAGCCCGACGCCCACGGTCTGCAGGCTCACGACGACCGTGAGCGCGAGCAGGATGAGCATGACGAAGCGCAGCAGCTCCGGCCGCCGCCCGAGCGTGTGCGCGAGCACGGGGTCGAACGAGGCCAGCAGGAACTCCTTGTAGAGCAGGAACACGGTCGCCAGCACGGCGGCCGCGAGGATCCCGGTGAGCCAGAGGTCGCCGGTGCTCACGCCGAGCACGTTGCCGAACAGGATGTGCGTGAGGTCGACGGCATACGAGCGCACCGTGCTGATGAGCACGACGCCCAGCGCCAGGGCGGCGGCGAAGAGGATGCCGATGGCGGTGTCCTCCTTGACGGCGCCGCGGCGCGAGAAGAGGCCGATGCCGACGGCGACGACGAGCGCCGCGATGAGTGCCCCGGCGAGCAGGTTGGCGCCCAGCAGGTAGGCGATGGCCACGCCGGGCAGGATGGCGTGGGCGAGGGCGTCGCCGAGGAACGCCATGGCGCGCAGCACGACGAAGCAGCCGAGCACCGAGCAGACGACGCCGACGATGAGCGACGCGATCAGCGCGCGCTGCATGAACTCGAGCGTGAAGGGTTGGGTGAGCCAGTGGATCATCGCGGCTCGTCCCCCTCGCAGCACTGGTCGATGACGACCATGCCCTCGAGGAACAGTGCCTGGCCGCCGAAGGCGGCGCTGATGTGCTCCTTCGTGAACACCTCGGCCGGCCGGCCGTAGGCGACCAGCCGGTGGTTGAGCAGCGCCACCAGGTCGAAGCGCCGTGAGGCGGCCTCCATGTCGTGCGTGCTCACGAGCACGGTGATGCCGCGGTCACGGAGCCGGTCGAGCAGGTCGAGCAGCGCCTCACGGGCGCCGACGTCGACGCCGGTGAACGGCTCGTCCAGCAGGAGCACGTGCGGCTCCTGCGCGAGCGCTCGCGCCAGGAACACGCGCTGCTGCTGCCCGCCGGAGAGGTCGCCGACCGGGCGCGCGGCGAGGTCGGCGATGGCGAGCTCCTCGAGGCTGCGCGCGACCACCTCGCGGTCGGCCGCCTGCGGGCGGCGCAGCCAGCCCAGGCGGCCGTAGCGCCCCATCATCACGACGTCCTGCACGGTCACCGGGAAGCTCCAGTCGATCTCCTCGCGCTGGGGCACGTAGGCGATCGGCTGCGCCCGCGCCTGCGGGTCGCGGTCGCGGAGCTCGATGCTGCCGCCGCGCACCGGGAGCAGCCCCACGAGCGCCTTGAACAGGGTCGACTTGCCGGCGCCGTTGGGCCCCACCACGGCCACCTGGCCGCCGTGCGGCACGGCCAGCGTGACGTGGTCGAGCGCCAGCCGGTGACCGTAGAGCACCGTCACGTCGCGCAGGTCGAGGCAGGCGGCCGCGTGATGCGGGCGACCCGCCGGCCCGCCGTCGCCCTGGTGCGGCCCGCCGGCGCTCACTTGAGCGCCCCGACGATGAGGCCGGTGTCGTACTTCATCATCGCGATGTAGGTGGGCGCCGGTCCGCCGGCAGCGGTGAGCGAATGGTCGAGGATCCCGGTGACGGTCTTGACGTGCGTCTCCGCCGCGATCTGCTGTGCCAGCTGCGGGTTCTCGTCCTTCTCCACGAAGATCGCCTTCGCGCCGCTCCTGCGGATCGCGGCCGTGAGCGCCGCCAGCTCCTGCGCCGTGGGCGTCTCGTTGGTGCTGAACCCGGGGATCACCGTGCCCACCACCTGGAAGCCGTAGCGGTCGGCGAAGTACCCCGCGCTGGCGTGGTTGGTGACGAGCTTGCGGTCCTGCGGCGGGATCCGCGCGACCTGAGCCTTGATCCACGCGTCGAGCGCCGTGAGCCTGGCGTCGTAGGCGGCGGCGTTGGCGGTGTAGAGCGCCTTGCCCGCCGGATCGGCCTTGACGAACGCGTCGCGGATGTTGGCGACGTAGATCTTCACGAGCGTCGGGTCGAGCCAGAAGTGGGGGTCGACCTCGCCAGGGGCGAGGCGCGGTTCGCCCGGCCCCGGCGTTCGAGTGGGCAGCCCGGCGGACGCGTCGACGATCCTGACGCCGCCTCCCGCGTTCTGCAGCGTCGTCAGCAGCGCCCCCTCGAGCCCGCCGCCGTTGACGAGGAGCATGTCGGCGGACGCCACGCCGGCGACGTCGCGCGGCGTCGGCTCGTAGGCGTGCGGGTCGGCGCCGGGCGGGAGCAGCGCGTGGACCGTGAAGCGCTGGCCGGCGACGTTCTGCGCGATGTCGGCGAGGAAGGTCTCGACCGCGACGACGTGCAGCCGACCGCCGCCGGACGACGAACCGGCGGC
>CAIWHY010000549.1 GCA_903912585.1 uncultured Thermoleophilia bacterium
CGACGCCTTCTGGAAGGCACTCAAGGACAAGGACGCCGAGATCGAGCGGTTGCAGGGGCAGCTCGCCCGCTCGGAGGCCGAAAAGCAGGAGCTCGCCGGCCGGCTGGCGCGCATGGACGCCTCGGACGAAGGCGCCGCAGCCTACGCGCCCGGCGTCGACTCGATGGCCACGCCGGCACTCCCGGTGGTCCCGCTCATCCCCGCGTCCGGCCCGGTCGTCAACGAGCTCACCGGCGATTCGTCGGAGCCCGGCGAGCGCACCTGGGGAGAGACGCCGGCGGAGTTCGCCGCCGAGCTCGCCGCACTGCGTGAAGAGACGGCTCCTGTCGCCGCGGCCGCGGCAGTCGGCGAAGCCGCAGCCGCGGCGCACGAGCCGCTCCCCGAGCCGCCGGCAGAGCCGGTCGTCACTCAGGCGGCGGAGCTCGCCGGGCGGACGCCCCCGGCCGTCGTCTTCGAGGATACGCAGGAGATCTCGGCCGAAGAGGCTGCAATAGCCGCCGCCGAGCCCGGTGCCCTCGATGACCCCGAGACGACGCTGGCTCCACATGGCGGCGCGCCGAACGCGCAGGCGGCCCCGGCCGGGCCGTCCGCCGCCGAGCTCGAGGCGCAGGCCGCCTCGCTCACGCTGCTTCAGCGAGGCGTGGACCTGCTCAACGTCAGCCGCGTGCCGCACAAGATCGCCGAGACCAACGAACAGCTCGGTCTCCCGTCGGTCCACGTCGGCTTCGACGGGCAGACGGTCGCCGTCACCTTCATGTGGACGATGGGCTGGTACCGTTTCCGCGTCGACATCGACAGCGGCGACGTGGGCATGGACGAGCGCGGCTACGAGGAGCTCGCGGACATCCAGCCCAACGCCGCCGTGCGCGCCGACGGCACCGTGCAGCTGGCGCCCGCGCAGATCAGCCGCGCCGCCGCGCAGCGCCCGCCTCAGCAGCAGCCGCAGCCCGCGGCGCCGGCCGCGGAGCGCGCGCCGGACGAGCCTGAGACTCCCCGCGTGGCCGCGCAGAAGCCGCCCGAGATCCTCAGCAAGTCGCTGCTCGGGCAGCGCAGCGACGACGAGGCGGCTTCGTGGGAGCAAACGCAGGCGCGGGATTTCGACTGGGACCACTGACGCCGCAGCTGGGCTGACGGAGGCGCCCGCGCACGCGGCCGAGTCTTCCTCCGCACAGACCAAACGGGCCGGGTGGCGCTACTCGCGCCACCCGGCCCGTTTCGCTTCACTGCCGCTGGAAGGCGGCCTTCACGACCGGATCAGATGCCCAGGGATGAGGCGCCGCCCGTGGTCAGGCCGCCGAACATCTGGTTCAGCAGGCTCTTGAGCGGCAGCGCGTTGGCCGGTGGCGTGACGGTCACGGGCTTGTCGAAGTCGGCCATGGTCAGATCCATGGCCATGGTCATGCCGTCGATGCCCGTCATGCCCTTCTGGCCCTTGGCGTCGAGCGCCGCATTGAACGACGCCTTGTGGATGAGCATGTCGTCGACGCCGATCCAGTAGTCAACGGAGACGCTCTTGAGACCCTTCTTGAGCTGCTCGGTCTGCTGCTTACTCTGGCTCAGGCTCTGCTCGAGCTGCTTGAGCTGGCTCGTGCCGCCGAGCTTCTGGGCGAGGGCCGGGTCCTTGGCGGCCTTCATCAGGGCGTCGGCGAGCTTCTGCGGGTCGGCCGTCGCCTTGACGTGGTAGACCTTGGCGCCGGCTACGTCCTCGGTGCCGACGAGCGCGTAGCTCGTGCCCCAGTCCGACGGGTTGAGCCCGAGGCTCTTGAGTTGCTCGGTGGGCGCGGCGCCGGTCTGGGCCTGCGCGCTGAGGCTCTTGGCGCTCTTGGCGTCCATCGCGTACCACTTGCCCTGGTACTCCACCCAGCTCTTGGTGCCTTGGGAGAGCAGGCTGAGGTCGATGGTCTGGCCACCCAAGCCGAGGCTGATCTTCATGTCGGAGGCCACGGGCTGGTTCTGGCTCTTGCCCTCCATGTGCAGCGAGATGCCCTGCGAGAGCATGGCTTTGGATGTGGGATCGGTCATCTTGCTGGGGTCGCCGCTGACCTTGAGCGACATGTCGCCGGTGAAGGAGGCACTCTTGACGTCCTTCATCTTGGCCTCGCTCTGGGCGACGATCTGGTCCGCGGACATGGTCGTCGCGGCAGTGGTGGCCGCGGGTGCGCTGCTGGGCGACGCGCTCGTGCTGCTGCCGCAGCCGGCGACGGCCACGGCGGCGAGCGCGAACAGGGTCAGCAACAGCACTGCCCAGGTCGAGATCTGCTTGCGGAACATGGGTGGTCCCTCCCTCTGGCGTGGTTGCGCCCCACATCCCCCGGAGCTCCGGGGCGCCCTGCACCTGTTTTCGGCGCGCGAGGCGTCCTCCTTTACAGGAGAACCTCGACTGGGTCAGTGGTCGGCGTGCCTCGGAGAGACGACGACGGCGCGGAAGGGTTCGTTGCCCTCCGAGACGGTCTCCACCCGCGCGTGGTCCTTGAGGTGCAGGTGGATGACCTTGCGCTCGGCCGCCGACATCGGCTTGAGCGCGACGCTCACCGACTCTCGGGTCACCTTCTGCGCGGTCCGGTCGGCGAGGGACTTGAGCGCCACTTCGCGGCGCTCGCGGTACCCTTCGGCGTCCACGATGACCTGGCGGCGCTCGCGACGGTCGCCGTTGACGACGATGGCGGCGATGTACTGCAGCGCGTCGATGGTGGCTCCGTGGCGCCCGATGAGCAGACCCAGGTCGTCGCCGCTGATGTCGGCGCGCACGGCCTCGCCGGCTTCGCCGGCGCTGACGCTCGCCTCGATGCCCATGAGCCCGACCACGGTATGCACGAACTCGCGCAGCGTCTCGGCACCTTCGGGAAGGTCGTCGTCGGCGACAGGAGCGCGCTCGGCGCTCGGGCGCAGCCGCGCCTCCACCTGGGCCGTGCTCTTGCCGCGCCCGAAGAAGCCGCCCTTGCTTCCCTCTTCCATGACGACGAACTCGACGTCGGCCTCGTTGAACGACGGGACCACCTTGCGCAGCTGGTCCAGCGCCTTGCGCTTGGCCGCTTCGATGGTGGCGCCATCGGCGATGGTGGCGAACTCGGTCTCCTCCTCGTCGCCGTCGTCGAACGGCTCGAGGTCATCCACGTCTGCCATGCCTGCCTCCGTGAAGGAGTTGACTCGGGCCCGCGCCGGCGGTCAGCCGCCCGCGGGCTCGTTCTAGTTCGTGCTGGTGCCGCTCGCAGGCGGAGGCGCCTTCTTCTTGCCCTTGCCCGGCGGCGGCTTGCGCGCGCCCTTCTTCTGTCCTCCGGAGGCCGGGGCGGCCTTCTCGTCGCCGGCCGCCGCCAGCTCCGCGGCCTTGGCCTTGCGCTTGGCGAGCAGGTCGTCGCGCGTCTTGCTGCGATCGTCCTGCGCCTTGGAGACCGCATCCATGAAGCGGCTCTTCTTCTGCTGCCCGACCGGCACCGGCTCGAGCACCTTGGGCTTCATGACCTTCTTGATGATGAGCTGCTGGCCGATCGTCCAGATGTTGGTGGTGACCCAGTACACGAACAGGCCGGCCGGGAAGCGATACAGGATGAACACGAAGAAGATCGGCATCGCGCGCATGATCATCTTCTGGGACTTGTCGGTCTGCTGGCTGAGCATGAGCTCAGTCGAGATGAGCTGCGTGGCCACGTAGAGAATGAGCATGATGTAGGTCGGGTCCGGCAGACCGAGGTGCGGGATCCACAGGAAGGACGCGTCGGCGAGCGCCTTGGTGTTGACCGGGTCGAGATAGGACGTGCCCTTGATCGCGTAGTACAGGCTGATGAACACCGGCAGCTGCAGGAGGATCGGCAGGCAGGAGGCGAACGGGTTGACCCGGTGCTCCTGGTAGAGCTTCATCGTCTCCGACTGCAGCTTGGCGCGGTCGCCCTTGTGCTTCTTCTGCAGCTCCTTGAGCTTGGGCTGCACGGCCTGCATCGCCTGCGCCGAGCTGAACTGTTTCCAGGTCAGCGGGAAGAGGATGAGGCGCACGATGATCGTGAGCCCGATGATGGCGAGGCCCCACGTCCAGTTCGGGCCCAGCCCGAGTGACGCGAGGAAGTGCTCGATGCTGACGAGGACCCAGTTGAGCAGCTCGATGAGCTGCTTGAAGCCGGGCAGGTTATACATGGGCGCTCACGTTCGACTCGGGATGGTCGTGCTCGCAATTCTGGTGCCGCGGCTTGACCGGATCGTAGCCGCCGTTGCTGAACGGATTGCAGCGCAGCAGGCGCCACGCCGCCATGCCGGTCCCCCTGATGGCGCCGTACTCCCGCAGCGCGTCGATGGCGTAGTTGGAGCACGACGGGTAGTACTTGCAGCGCTGCCCCAGCATCGGCGACAGCGTGTACTGGTAGATCCTGACGAAGAAGATGAGCACGCGCTTCACGACGCGCCTCCGGTGAGCAGCCCGGCGCGCTCCAGAAGCTCGCGCACGGCCGCGCCGACCACGCCCTTCTCCCCTTCGCCCTCGCGGGCGACGAGCTCGAGCAACTGCGGACGGGCGATCACCACGAGATCGTACTCCTCGGCCAGATGCCCCGCGCAGCCCTGAAAGGCCTCGCGCAGCAGGCGTTTGACGCGGTTGCGCACAACGGCGCCGCCCATCTTCTTCGAGACCGACAGCCCCAGCCTCGGCCCGTTCGAGCCCCCCTCAACGGGACGCTTGAACCAGTACAGGACGAGAAAACGGGAGGCCGTCGAGCTCCCCTGCCGGTAGATGCGCTGGAAGTCGGAAGAGCGCGAAAGGCGGGGACGCTTGGCGGGCATCGCCGGCGGGACTAGGCGCTGAGGCGCTTGCGCCCCTTCTGCCGCCTCTTCTTGATGACCAACCGACCCGCGCGGGTGCTCATCCGCTTGCGAAAGCCGTGCGTCTTGCTGCGCTTGCGGGTATTCGGCTGATAGGTCCTCTTCACTGCTTCCTCGCATGATCGTCGATACTCAGAACGTGCAGTATAGCCGCGCGGCGGAGGCCGGGTCAATTTGGCTCGGCCGGCCTCTGCTCCCGGTCACCGCTACCGCCGTCTAAGCTTTTCCCTGCATGCTGCCGATACGCCGAGTGAACGACGGAAGCCGGTAGAGACAAGGCGATGCTGCTCCAGGGATCGATCCATAGGTTC
>CAIWHY010000550.1 GCA_903912585.1 uncultured Thermoleophilia bacterium
GGCGCCGTGGAAGGTGTCGCCGGCGCCGCAGGAATCCAGGGCGGTGACCGGAGCGGCGTCCCAGCGCTGCAGGCGCTCGGGCTCTTTGCCCGTCGCGAACACCCCGCCCCTCGGCCCCTGGGTCACCCCGAACACCGCGCGGCAGGAGCCGCCCCAGAGCTCCAGAGCTGCCCTCTCGGCCGGGTGCCCCGTCTCCTTGAGCACGAACTTCTCGGGCGCTATCACGTGGTCGGCCCGGCCCAGCAAGCCCGCCGTCCACGGCCGCCCGGACCCGGTGTCGAGGACGGTCGTCACGCCCCTCTTCTCACACTCGTCGAGCGCCGCCGTCGCCAGGGCTTCGTCGGTCGCGTCAAGGAGCGCGACGTCGACGCCGTCGAGGAACTCCGGCAGCCGCTCGATCAGGCGCGCATCGGCCATCGGTTGCGGCAGCCACACGATCGTCCGGGTCGCATCGCCCAGCGCCAGGATGACCGCCGAGTGCTGCGAGGGCTGGTCGTAGGCGACCCAGGTGCACTGCACGCCCTCGGCGGCCAGCCCCGCCCTCAGGACCTCGGCGTGCACGCCGGTCCCGCAGGCCGCCAAGAGCCTGGTCGCGCCGCCCAGCCTCTGCGCGGCGATCGCGGCCCGGCCGGCCAGGCCCCCCACCACGATCTGATGCTCGAGCGCGGGGGTCACGGAGTCCGCTTTGGGATAGTCCTCGAGCACGTAGAGGTAGTCCGGGGTCGCCATCCCGATCATCGCGACCACCGGCGGGCGGCTCCGCCCAGGTCCACGGCCCGCCCGGACACGGCCCTCGTCAGCCAAGCGTTGCATCCGCGGGATGGAAGGCAAACGCCCCATTGTGCACGTACACGAGCTGGCAAGCCTCGACGTACTTGGCATCGTGGATTCGGCCGGCGCGGATGTAGCCGGTATCGCCCTTGTCGAGCACGATCCTCTCGCCATCGGGCACCAGCGCGTGCGCTTCCGTGCGATAGAACTGGACCGACACCTCGCCCTCCACGACGACCGTCATATCGTCGCCCGGGTGGTAGTGAGGCGGCTCCGCGGTGCCCGCCTGCCAGCGCTCGAGCATCACCTCGGCTCCGTCGGGATTCGTCGGGTAGGTGGTGCGGACCGTGAATCCCTCCGGCGTTCCCGGAGCGGGGACGTGATTGCTCCACACGTCGCTGGTCGCTGAGGTGACATCTTGGGTCGCGTCGTCAACGGACATCGTCTGACTCCTGTGTCGGTTCCAGGGGGAACGCTACGCCAGGAGACGTCTCGCGTCGACTACCGCAGGTTCTGGACGGTGGTCCCGACCGGGCAGCGCGCGTACAGCCAGCGGGCCTGGGTGTTGTACATGCGCGCGCAGCCGTGCGAGTAGTCGCGCGGGAGCGGGTCGTTGAGCAGGTACGGCTGGTCGGTGCCGTGGATCGCGAGGCCGCGCCGGCGCGTGTCGAACATCACGCAGGCGCCGAGCGGCCCGCCGCCGGGCTCGCGCTTGCCCCAGATGTGGAAGGTGCCGACGGGCGTGCGGTAGCCGGGCCGCCCGAGTGCCACATTGAAGCGGCGGACCATGACGCCGCGCTCGTAGTAGTAGAGCCTGTACTCGTGGATGACGATCACTACGTAGTGGCGGAAGTGGCGGGGCACGCGGTGGGCGTTGGCGGGATTGACGTACATCTTGAGCGCGTCGGACGACGCCGCGGAGTAGTCGGCGTCCGCGGCGAAGAAGGCGCGGACGGAGACCTGCAGCGCCGGATCCGCGGCCCAACGCACGCTGGCGCGTGACTGCCCGTCCAGCGTGACGCTTTGGAAGGTGACCCAGGCGCCGCCGTCGAGTCGCTGCAGTTCCACCACGGCGCCTGGGTGCGCGGGTGCGAGCGCCACTTCGAACGTCACGGGATCGCCGGCGAACAGCGGTCGCCGGTACGCGGTTCCGAGGGAGAGGACGGGCGCCACCCCCACGGCGACCTCAGCTTGGGCCGGCGCCCAGATCGCATCGCCGGCGTAGTCGAGCCGGTAGGTGGCGCTCACTTGCGGCTGCGACGACCAGGTCGAGTTGCCGGCCGCGTCCGCGGTCCGCGTCTGGACGCCGACGAAGCCCACGTCGGCGGAGGTGCGCCGGCTCAGCGTCAGCGTCGCGCCGGGAACGGCCAGGTGCCCTGCGAGCGTGAGCTGCTCGCCGAACTGGACCACCGGCGCGCTGGCGCTCAGCGTGAGGCCGGGGTCGGCCGTGCCCGCTGCGGCTTTCGCGGCCGACGGTTCGCTCGCGGCCGTCGCGGCAAGGGCTGAAGCCGGGCCGATCGCGGCCAGCACCGCCACGCAGGCCAAGAACATGATCGTGACCAGCGCCACTCTCGAACGCTGCCGCATTGCTCCTCCGATCCTTCCACCCCCATGGCGAGCGCGTGTGCGACGCCGACTCAGGCAGGGACACGGTTCCGTGTGCCACCCCGCGCCGGAGACACCATCTGCTGTGCTGAGTACTACAAGGCCGAGAGGAGACAGTCAACAGGACCGGCGAGGCCCTGAAGACGATGCCGACCAAGGCGCCGCACCGGTTCGGCGCCGGCCTCCGGCCGCGCCGGGCGCGGTTGTGGACGCCGGGCAGGTCGGGTAGCGTCGGGCACGTGTTGTCTCCCTCCGCACCTCCCGGCGCACCTCCCGGCGCCCGCGGCCCGCGCCCGCTCGGCGCGTTCCGCCCGCGGGCGCTCGCCCTCTTGAGCCTCTCGCTGCTGGCCGCCGCCCTCGCCCTCGGCAGCCCCGCGCTGGCGGCGACGGGCCCTGCGGCGACAGGCCCCTACGCCGGCGCGCTCGCCCGGCAGCAGGCCTCAGCCTCGCCGGCACAGGCCGCCGGCGCGACCTTCGATCCGAACATGGTCATCTCGGACAGGAACTTCCGCGCCGTGGGCTCGCTCAGCCAGGCGCAGGTGCAGAGCTTCCTCGCCACCCAGACCGGCATCCTCAAGACCTACACGGCTCCCGACGTCAACGGCGTCGTCAAGCCGGCCAGCCAGATCGTCTGGGAGGCGGCACAGGCCTTCGGCGTGAACCCCAAGGTCGTGCTCGTGACCCTGCAGAAAGAGCAGGGCCTGCTCACCGGCACAGCGCCGACCGCCAAAGCTCTCGACTGGGCGATGGGCTGCGGCGTGCCGGACTCGCACATCCTGAACACGGCCTACAAGGGCTTCGGCAAGCAGCTCTGGTACGGCGCCCGGTCGCTCGACGTCGACGGCGCCGCCTGGCACGCGGGCATCACCAAGAAATGCAGCGACGGAATCGTCATGCCGGCCAACGTCTCGACCCACTCGCTCTACACCTACACGCCGTGGATCGCCGGCAACAAGCTCTTCTGGACCGTCTACTGGCGCTACTTCGGCGATCCCATCGGCGACGTGACGCCGCCGGTCACCGTGGTGAGCGGCGCCGACGGCGCCTGGCACGACGCGCCGGTCACGCTGAGCTTCGCCGCCGCCGACAACGCCGGCGGCTCGGGCGTTGCCTACACGCAGTACTCCGCCGACGCGGGCAAGACCTGGACGAAGGAAGTCACGGCCACGGTCGCGGCTCCGGCGGACCACAGCGGCGACGGCGTGCACACGATCGCGTATCGCTCGGTCGACGACTCCGGCAACGTCGAGGCCACGAAGACCTGCAAGGTGCGCCTCGACACGACCGCGCCGGCCACGGCGGACAACGCCGGCACCGGCTGGCGACACACGGCGCGCACGATCACCCTCACGGCCGCCGATCCCAAGGCCAAGGCGA
>CAIWHY010000551.1 GCA_903912585.1 uncultured Thermoleophilia bacterium
CGGCTGCTCGCGCATCGCCAGGGCGATGCGCTCGACGCCGCTGCCCCAGCCCACGCCGGGCGTCGGCGCGCCGCCGATCTGCTCGACGAGGCCGTCGTAGCGGCCGCCGCCGCCGACGCCGCTCTGGGCGCCGAGGCGGTCGGAGTTGAACTCGAAGGTCGTGCGCGTGTAGTAGTCGAGGCCGCGCACGAGCCGGAATTCCAGGCGCGGCTCGAGGCCGGCGGCGCGCACGAGCTCGAGCACCGTGTCGAAGTGCTCCCGGCAGTCAGCGCACAGGTGGTCGCCGACGCGCGGCGCCTGGTCGAGGACGGCGCGGCACGCCTCGACCTTGCAGTCGAAGGTGCGCAGCGGATTCAGTGTCATGCGTTCGCGGCAGTCGCCGCAGAGCTCCTCTTCGCGGCCCTGCAGGTAGGCGCGCAGTTTCTCCACGTAGGCCGGGCGGCAGGCAGCGTCCCCCATGCTGTTCATGTTGAGCGTGACGCCCTCGACGCCGAGCTCGGCGAAGATGGCACCGAGCAGGGCGATCACCTCGGCGTCGACCGCCGGGTCGGCCGAGCCGATGGCCTCGGCGCCGATCTGGTAGTGCTCGCGGTAACGCCCGGCCTGCGGCTTCTCGTAGCGGAACATCGGGCAGTAGTACCAGAGCTTCACCGGCTGCGGCCACTTGTGCAGGCCGTGCTCGACGTAGGCGCGGCAGATGGGCGCCGTGCCCTCCGGACGCAGCGTCAGCGAGCGCTCGCCCTTGTCGAGAAACGTGTACATCTCCTTGCGCACGATGTCCGTGGCCGCGCCCACGCCGCGCTCGAAGAGGCCGGTCTCCTCGAACTCGGGCGTGACGATGTGGCGGTAGCCGTAGGCGCCGAACAACCGTGCCGCGGTGGCCACGACGGCGTCGCGGCGCGCGGCCTCGTCCGGCAGGAGGTCGTAGGTGCCTCTAGGCGCCTGCGGAGCGCTCACCAGTGATGCTCCGGGTCGTAGCGCAGCGGCGACAGGAACGGGTTGAGGGCGAGCTCGCGGCCGAGCGACGTGTCGGGGCCGTGGCCGCAGTGCACGACGGCGTCCGGCGGGAAGCGGCGCACGAGCCCGGCAATGGAGTTGAGCAGCTGGTCCGTGTTGCCGCCGGGCAGGTCGGTGCGCCCGATGCTGCCCTGGAAGAGGACGTCGCCGACGAACAGGTCGGCCTCTCCGATGGCGTACGTGTAGGCGCCCAGAGAGTGGCCCGGCGTCGGGATGGCGGTGACCTCGATGGGCAGCTCCAGCACGCGCTCGCCGGTGATGGTGATGGCGTCCGTGACCGGCTCGATGTCGAACCCTGCCATGGCGCCGAGCCCGCCGTCGGCCATCTGGCCGGCGTCGGCCTCGCCGACGTAGACCGGGATGCCGAAGTGCGCGGCCAGCGGAGCCACGCCGCCGAAGTGGTCGAAGTGGCCGTGCGTCACGAGGACGGCGGCCGGCGGGAAGCCGAGCTCGCCGAAGGCCGCGATGAGCACGTGCGCCTCGTCGCCGGGGTCGATGACGAGGCCGGTCTGACCCTGCACGACGACGAAGCAGTTGGCCTGCAAGGGGCCGAGCGGAAGCGGGAAGACTTCGAGAGGTTCAGCCACTTGTACCTCGGATGGTCGGGGCCGGCGCGAAAGCGTGCCGCCCGTCGCGCGAGCGTCGTCGGTGTCGCGCGAGCGTGGTCGGGTCCGCGCGAGAGCGTATCAGACGGCGCCCGCGAGGGTCGACCTCGCGCCGTCTGCCGCGAGACCGCGCGGTGGGCCGGCGCCGCGTCAGCCGCCGACGACGCGGTACGCGTCGTAGACCGTGTGGATGCTGCGGATGTTGGCGAGGATGTTGTCGAGCTGGCGCACGTCGCCGACCTCGAGCGTGAAGCGGTCGCGGACGACGCCGTCCGGCAGCGTCTGCATGCTGCCGCCGACGATGTTGACGCCGGAGTCCGACAGCGTGCGCGCGAGGTCCTCGAGCAGGTGGTTGCGGTCGAGCGCCTCGACCATGATCTCGACGCGGAAGGCCATGTCGCCGAGGCCTTTCCAGTCCACGTTGGTGAAGCGCTCCGGGTTCTTCATGAGGGCGCGCGCGTTCTTGCAGTCGAGACGGTGGATGGTGATGCCCTTGCCGAGGGAGATGTAGCCCACGATCTCGTCGCCGGGGATGGGCTTGCAGCACTTGGCCATGCGCACCATGATGTCGCTCATGCCCTCGACGGCGATGCCGAACTCGCCCGAGAGCGCCTGCGGCTCGTCGACCTCCTGCACGGGGTGCGAGGGCAGCATCTCCGGCGGCGGCGTGGCCTCCTTCATGGTGCCCGACGCCTGCATCACCTTGTTGGCGACCGTCTTGACCGGCACGCGGCCGGAGCCGATGGCGAGGAAGAGGTCGTCCGGCTTGGAGTAGCCGACCTCCTTGCTGATCTGCGCGAACACCTTGGAACCGAGGATCTTCTGCGCCGGGAGTCCTTCCCGGCGCAGGAACTCCTGCAGCAGGTCGCGGCCCGAGTGCTCGCTGTCCTCACGCTGCTCGCGGCGGAAGTGCTGGCGGATCTTCTGGCGCGCGCGCGGCGTGTTGACGACGTCGAGCCAGTCGCGCGAGGGCCCGTGGCTCGACTTGCTGGTGATGATCTCGACGATGTCGCCCGACTTGAGCTTGGTGTGCAGCGGCACGATGCGCCCGTTGACCTTGGCGCCCACCGTGTGGCTGCCGACGTCGGTGTGGACGGCGTAGGCGAAGTCGATGGGCGTACTGCCCGCGCCGAGGCTCTTCACGTCGCCCTTGGGCGTGAACACGAAGACCTCGTCCTCGAAGAGGTCGATGCGCAGCGTGTCCATGAACTCGCGCGAGTCGCCGGTCTCCGACTGCCACTCGATCATCTGGTGCAGCCAGGCGAGCTTGTCAGGGTCGCGTTCGCCCTTCTCCTTGTAGAGCCAGTGCGCGGCGACGCCGAACTCGGCCGTCTGGTGCATGTCGAAGGTGCGGATCTGGATCTCCAGAGGCTTGCCTCCGGGCCCGATCACGGTCGTGTGCAGCGACTGGTAGAGGTTGAACTTGGGCATCGCGATGTAGTCCTTGAAGCGCCCGGGGATGGGCTTCCAGACCGAGTGGATGATGCCGACGGCGCCGTAGCAGTCCTTGATCGACTCCACGAGCACGCGCAGGCCCGTGAGGTCGAAGATCTCGTTGAACTCCTTGCCGCCGCGACTCATCTTGACGTAGATCGAGTAGAAGTGCTTGACGCGGCCGGTGATGTCGGCGGCGATGCCGGCCGTGTCCAGCTCGGCGAGCAGGAAGCCGGCCGCCTCGTCCACGTAGTCCTCGCGGTCGACGCGTCGCTGGGCCACCCACTTCTGGATCTCCTGGTACTTGCGCGGGTGCAGAGAGGCGAAGGCGAGGTCCTCGAGCTGCCACTTCATGTTGTGGATGCCGAGACGGTGCGCGAGCGGCGCGTAGACCTCGAGCGTCTCCTTAGCCTTCTGGATCTGCTTCTGCTTGCTGAGGTAGCAGAGCGTGTGCATGTTGTGCAGGCGGTCGCAGAGCTTGATCAGGATGACGCGGATGTCGGTCGCCATCGCGATGATCATCTTGCGGTAGTTCTCGGCCTGCTCCTCCTCCTGGGAGGTGAAGTGCATCTTGGTCAGCTTGGTGACGCCGTCGACGAGCATCGCGATCTCGGCGCCGAACTCGGACTCGATCCAGGAGAGAGGCGTGCCCGTGTCCTCGACGACGTCGTGGAGGAGCGCGGCGGCGATGGTGACCGAGTCGAGCTTGAGGTCCGCGGCGTTGAGCGCCGTGCCCACGGGGTGATGGATGTAGGCCTCGCCGCTCTTGCGGCTCTGCCGGTCGTGCAACGTGCTGGCGGCGACGAAGGCGCGCGTGATGAGCTCACGGTCCGGGTCCGGGTTGAAGCGCTCGACGGCCGCGAAGAGGTCGTCGAGGAGCGGCCGGTACTTGTCCGGGACCTGCGTCAGAGCGCTGCTGTCAGGCAGGTCCTCAGGAACTCTTGTGTCTGAAACAGTGTGTGCCATCGCCTGAAGGTATCGGTGCCAGTGACGTCGACCTTACTCTGCGGTCGTTCGAGATGGTAGCCGCCGGCGTCGTCGAGCAGAAGGAGGCCGGCCTCGCACAGCGCGCGCAGGGCGGCCGCGAGCGCGCCCGCGGGACGTAGGGACCGCTCTCCCCGCAGGAGCTCCTGGC
>CAIWHY010000552.1 GCA_903912585.1 uncultured Thermoleophilia bacterium
CGCCGGACTCGATCATCATGAGCCGGTACATGCCGCGGGCGCTGACGCCGTTCGCGCCGGCGGCCGCCTGGATGAGAGGCCACCACTTCCCTTGGCCGCCGACGTCGCTGCCGCCACTGGAGGGGTCCGGCGGCGTGACCGTCTGGGACGGCGATGACGGGGCGACCTCTTGCTTGACGACGAGGGCGCGGATCTGGTCGCGCACGCCCGAGAGCAGGGCGCGCCGCTCGGAGAGCCGGGCACGGATCTGCGCGACCTCGGCCTTGCGCTGGGTCACGAGTCGCTGTGCGGTGAGCTTGTCCGCGACCAGCGACTCGGCGCGGATCTCGAGCTGCCTGCTCGTCTGCACGACCGTGCGCAGCACGTCATGGTCGCTGCGCGTGATGCTGCGCACCATGTTGAGCCCCGAGACGAGGTCGCCGAAGTCGCTGGCGGTGAAGATCGCGTCGAGAGACGTGACGTCCGCGTGCTTGTAGAGCGCGACGGCCCGGTCCGCCAGCGTGGCTCGCGCCAGCGCCAGCTCGCCGCGGGCGAGCTCCTGGCGCTTCGTGTTGTCGCTGATCTGGGCGCGCACGGCCTGCAGGGCCGCCGTGGCCTGCGCGTACTGTCGGACGGCGCCGCCGATGCGGGCGTCGAGCTTCCCGACGTCGGCGGCCAGCTGGCTCGCCTTGTCGCGCGTCCTCTGCAGAGTCGCGGCGCGGGCGGGGTGCGGGACGACGACCGGCAGACCGACAACGACGACGAGGGAGCACGCCGCGACAAGGCGCATCCACGGGCATCTCGCATGGCGACGGTGCAGCGCGCCTCCCTGGTCTGCACGGCACACTCCTCACGTGACCGCGCGCGGGCTCCTTTCGCGGTCGCAAGGCGCCGCCAAAGCGAGATCGCAAGCTACCAGAGGGTACGCAGGCACTCAAGGGCAGGAGTGTTGGGATCCACGGCGACGTGTCGGATTCGGAAGGCGCGTCCACCGGCGGGCAGTCTCGCGCGACGGACGTGTGAGCCTGAACGCGCGTCGGGATCGGCGGGCCTGGTCCTCGACTCATGCCTGAGACATCGTTGACGCGGGAATTCACCCGCTGTAGAATTCAACACGCGTTGACTTCCGTACCTCTCCCGTTCATTCTCGCAGGGGGCGTCCGATGTGGGCGATCGCACTCAAGGAGTTCCGCGAACTGCGCCGCGACCGGCGGACGCTCGCCATGCTCTTCCTGCTGCCGTTCCTCTTCCTCGTCGTCTTCGGCTACGCGGCGAGCTTTGACATCAAGCAGGTGCCGACGATCGTCTTCGGGGCGCAGGCCGGCCAGGTGACGCGACTGCTGCCCAAAGCCCTCAGCGTCGTCCGCCAGGACCAGGCCGGCGGCGACGCGGCGGCTCGCGGCGCGCTCAGTCGCGGCGAGGCCGTGGTGGCGGTCGTCACTCCGTCGCGGCCGGGAGCCGCGGCGCACGTCTTCATCGACGGGACCGAGCTGTTCGCGGCGCAGGCCGCGCTGCGCAGTCTGGCGGAGTTGCGCGCTTCCGGCCGCCCGATCGGGCCCCAGCCACAGTCGACCGCCGCGTCCTCGGCCGCGCTCTCGCCGCTGATCGTCACGCCACAGGTGGAGGTGCTCTTCAATCCGGGCCTGCGGACCGCCGTGATCATGATCCCCGGGTTGTGCGGCGTGATCCTGGTGTTCATCGGCACGATCGCCACCGCGCTCGGCGTGGTGCGCGAGCGGCAGGCGGGCACCATGGAGCAGCTGGCAGTGATGCCGTTCCGGCCACGCGACGTCTTCATCGGCAAGATCGCGCCGTACCTCCTGGTGGCGGCGGTCGACATGGTCGTCATCGTCGCCGCCGGGATGCTCCTCTTCAACGTGCCCTTCCGCGGCTCGGTGCTGACCTTCGCGCTGGGGTCGGTGCTGTTCCTCTTCGTCACGCTCGGCACCGGCGTGCTCATCTCGTCGGTGTCGCAGACGCAGGGGCAGGCCATCCAGCTGGCCATCCTGACCATGCTGCCGCAGATCCTGCTCAGCGGCCTCTTCTTCCCCCTGTACGCGATGCCCTGGGGCGTGCGCTGGATCGGCTATTGCCTGCCGCTCACGTACTTCATCAAGATCGCGCGAGGCGTGATGGTGCGCGGGGCGCCGATCGGCGCTCTCTGGCTGCCGATGCTCGTGCTCGCCGCCATGGCGATCGTCGTCTTCACGCTGTCCACGCTGCGCTTCCGGCGCGACCTCGCCCCCGCCGGCGCGCCGGCCCAGCCGGACGGCGGGAGCGGCGCCGCCGAAGCGGCCGCGGAAGCCGCGGCATGAGCGGCGCCGGCACGGGCGGCCTCGGCGTCACGACGCCCGCCGATGGCCAGGGCGCGAGCAGCGCCGGCGACGCGACGCTCGCGCCGGGCAGCTCCGGCGCGCGCGCGGACGGCTGGGGCGTGCGCCACCTGACGGTGCGCTACGGACGGCGCACGGCCCTGCGAGACGTCGACCTGGCGGCGGCGGCGGGCTCCGTGACCGCCGTCATCGGCGGCGACGGCGCCGGCAAGAGTACGCTCCTGCGCACGCTCGCCGGCGGCCTCGCGCCCGCTTCCGGCGAGGTACGCCGGCCGGAGCGCCGCCGGATCGGCTACGTCGCCGGCGCGAGCGGCATCTACGACGACCTCAGCGTCGCCGAGAACGTGGCGTTCGTGGCGGCGGCCTACGGGGTCAGAGGCGACGAGCTGGCGCGTCGCAGCGGTGACCTCATGGAGCGCACCGGCCTGCGCGGGGCCGAGGCCAGGCTGGCCGGCCGGCTCTCGGGCGGGATGCACCAGAAGCTCGCCTTTGCGCTGGCGATGCTGCACGAGCCTGAACTGCTCGTCCTCGACGAACCGACCTCCGGCGTGGACCCCGTCAGCCGCGCCGAGCTCTGGGGGATGATCGCCGCGGCGGCGGCCGGTGGAGCCGCCATCGTCGTCGCCACGACG
>CAIWHY010000553.1 GCA_903912585.1 uncultured Thermoleophilia bacterium
CCATCCCCGACGCCTCGCGACCGTGCCCGAGCGCCGTCGTCCTTGCGCACGTCCTCGCCGAACTGCAGCGTGCCGGCGTGCCCGACGGCGGCATCAGCGTCCACGTCGGCTGCGGGCTGCACGCCACGACGACGCCGGAGGAACGCGCCGCACTCGCCGGGGCCGCGACCGCGGCGCGCGTCGCGCTCGTCGATGCCCAGGGCATCGAGACGGAGTGCGCCGACCTCGGCCTCACGCCGGCCGGCGTCCCCGTGCGCATCGCGCGACGCCTCGCCGAGGCCGACCTGGCGATCAGCGTCGGCGTCGTCGAGCCGCACCTGTACGCCGGCTTCAGCGGCGGCGTGAAGGGCGTGGCGATCGGCTGCGCGGGCCGGGAGACCATCGCCGCCACCCATCATCCGCGCTTCATCTCTCAGACAGGCGTCGCCGTGGGCGAGCTCGCCGGCAACCCGTTCCAGCGCGAACTGCGGGAGATCGCCGCGCGCACCCCTCTGCGCTGGGCGGTGAACGCGGCCGTGAGTGAGGGCGGTGAAGCGTCGGCGGTCGTGGCCGGCGACCCCGCGCGCGTGCAGGAGGCGCTGGCGCGCGACCACGCCGCCGCGTGGCTGCGGCCGGTCACGACGCCGTTCGACGTGATCGTGGCCGGCATCCACGCGCCCAAGAGCGACAACTTCTACCAGGCGTCGCGCGCCGCGACCTACATCTGCCTCGCAGCGCGGCCGGCCCTTGCCGAAGGCGGCCTCGTGGTGGTGTGCGCCGACCTGCCGGACGGGGCCGGCGCGGGCCCCGGCGAGCGCAATTGCGCCGCCGTCCTGGCCGCCGCCGGGAGTGCGGCAGAGCTGGTGCGGCGCGGCATGACCGAGCCGCTCGGCCCCGGCGGGCAGCGCGCCTTCGTGCTGGCGCGCGTCCTCGAGCGCTTCCACGTCGCCGTCGTCGGCGCCGTCGCACCGGCCTTCCTCGAGCCGCTCGGCGTCGCCGCGTTCGACTCCGTCGACGCTGCCGTCGCCGCCGCCGAGTCCCGCCTGGGTCGGCGCGCCCGCGTGCTCGCCGTCGCCGACGCGATGGCGACGGTCGTGCGCGGCGCCTGACGAGCCGTTCGCTGGAGCACGACAGGCCCTAGGGCAGTCTGACCGTCACCACGGCGCAGTCGTCCGGCATGACGCCGCCGGCGTAGGCCGTGACCGTCTCGAGCAGCTTGTCGGCCAGTCCCTGCGCGCCCAGCTCGAGGCCGCCGCGGATCGCCTCCTTGAGGCGCTCCTCCCCGAAGAGGACGCCGCCGCGGCGCGCGTCGGTCATGCCGTCGGTGTACATGACGATGCAGGCGTCTTCGGGCAGCACGGCGCGGTTCGTCGGGTAGACCGCGCCGCGGAAGATGCCGACCGGTACGTGGCCGTCGCCGGGCATCGGGAACTCGCCGTGGCCCGCCGTCACGAAGGGCCGCGGGTGGCCGGCGACCGCGTACTCGAACATGTGCCGGGCGACGTCGACGTAGGCGAGCACGAGCGTGACGAACGGCTGGCCCGGAGTCTGCGCGATCACCGCCGAGTTGAGCCGAGAGAGCGCTTCCCCGGGCGAGCCTTCGGCGGCGTAGGCACGCAGCATGTAGCGCACGACGGCCGATTGGGCGGCGGCGCCGAGACCCTTGCCGCACACGTCGCCGACCATGACCAGCAGCTTGCCGGGACCCAGCGGGACGATGTCGTAGAAGTCGCCGCCCACCCTCGCATCGTCGGTCGCCGCCAGGTAGCGCAGCCCCACGTCGATGCCCGGGATCTCGGGGGCGTCCATGAGCATCGTCTGCTGGAAGGTCTCGGCGATGGCGTGCTCGCGCTGGTAGGAGGTGGCGTTGTGCAGGCTCGCGTCGAGCTGGGCCGCCAGCGTCGCGAGAAGCTGCCTGTCTTCGTCGTCGAACTTCCCGCTCTCCTTGTCGGCGACGACCAGAAGCGATGCCTGCTGGGCCGCCTCGACCTCGACCGGCGTGAGCAGCAGACCTTCTCTGGCCACCACGTTCGTCGACGTCAGGTCCTCGCCGGCCATGCTCGCGTCGGCCGGCGCCTCGAGCGCGCGGCGGCAGCGCTCCAGGAGGGCGGACCGCGCCACCGACTCGTCGGCGGCGGTCTGCGTCCCCTGCGCGCGAAACGAGCGCACGGAGACGAAGTCGCCCGCCCCCGTCAGCACCGCGGCCGAGCGCACGCGCAGCAGGTCGAGAGCCGCGCTGGTCACCTCGTCCAGGACCGTCTGCGGCTCGGCGTGATCGAGGCGGCGGTTGAGGTCCACGGCGAAGGACTGCAGGCGCTGCAGGCGTCGCGCCAGTTTGTCCCGGCGCTCGGTGAGGGCGCGCTGCGCGTCGAACAGCTGCGCCTTGTCCACGGCCAGAGCCGCGAAGCGGCAGATCGTGCCGGCCAGCTCGATCTCCTCGTCGCTCAGCTCCCGCGGCACCTGGTCGAAGAGCTCCACGAGCGCCAGCACGCGGTCGCGGATGCGCAGGGGCACGCTGAGCTGGGTCACGTAGCCGTACTTGGCCATCAACCCGCGCTCGATCGGGCCCAGGCGCGGGTCGTCGAGCGACGTGACCAGCACGGACTCGCGCGTGTCGATGGCAAGCGCGCTCGAGACGAAGTCGGCGAGCGAGTAGTGACGCGCGGACACCTCGCCGGTGTCGAAGGCCCCGTCGTCGTAGCTCACCAGCAGGTCGAGCATGCGCGCCTCGTGGTCGACGGTGAAGACATCGCAGGCGTGCATGCCGAGCGCGTCGAGGAGCCGTTGGACGACCGCCTCGAGCACTTCGTCCATGTCCCTGCTCTGCGCGAAGTCGAGGCTGGAGTCGCGCACGAGCTCGAGGTCCCGGCGCTTGGTGCTGAGCTCGATCATGAGGCTGACGTTGTCGACCGCGACCGCGAGGTACCCGGCCACGGTCGGCGCGAGGGTGAGCTGTTCTTCGCTGTAGTCGCCCGAGTCGGCGGGCCGGTTGTAGACCATCACGCCGACCTGACGCTCGAGCGCGCGCATGGGGATGAGCAGCACGCGCTCCAGCCGCAGGTGGCCGCCGAGCGGACCCAGCGCGTCGGCGCGCTCACCGCCGAGCTCGCGCGTCATCAGCTCCTCAGCGGCCAGGGCCTCGGCGGCGAGCGGGAGCTCGTCGAAGGCGGCCGTGACCTCCCGCGCGTCGACCCCGAGCCCGAAGCCGGCGCGCCCCACCCAGGCGCCGCCCTCCAGGATGAGCACGACGCCCCCGGTGGCGTCGAGCTGCTCTCCGAGCCGTTCGAGCGCGTACTCGAGCAGCTCGTCGAGATCGTCACGCGTGCCCCCGCTGGTGAGGATGTCCGCGCCGGCCTCGGAGAGCTGGGCCCGCAAGGTGGCGTAGTCGCTGATCGTGGAAAGCCGGCGGATGAGGTAGGCGAGGACGACGAGCGCCAGACCGGCGAGCCCGCCGTACAGCAACCCGAAGGCGTTGGCCGCGTTCACCGTCCCCTGCAGCACCATGACCAGCATGGTGAGGAGCATGCAGATGAGGCCGGCGGCCAGCACCAGCCGCTCGCGGGCCGAGAGCGCCAGAAGCGTCAGCGGGATCAGGTAGAAGCCGGCCATGGTGACAGGATGCACCGTGACGTCGAGGATGAAGATGGCGACGATCATGACGAGCGCGACCACGCCGACGACGACGGGATGCAGGCGCATCCATGTGGTGCGCCTCACGAGGCGCGGATGCCGCCGCTCAAAGGACCCGAAGGCCGCTGTGCGCCCTTGTACCGCCACGTGACCCCCCGTGCCAGTGGGCGCGGGCAGGGCCCGCGCAGGGAGACCATAGTAGTACCGTTGCGCCGGGCGGGCCAGCCGGGAACGGCCTCAGAAGCGGCGCACGACCTTCTCGGAGCGCAGCTCGCGGAGGGCGTCGCGAGCGATCCAGCGGCCGCTGCGCGCGGCCGGATCGCGGCGATCGGCGGCGGCGCGGGCGTCGGCCGCGGCGAGGATCTCCTCGGCCGTCTCGATCGCCGCCGCGTGCAGCGCCGCGCTGCGCTTGCCGATGTTGCGCAGCGCCCAGTTGACGGCCTTCTTCACGAAGTTGCGGTCGTCGCCGGCCTCGCGGCGGATGAGCGCGAGGATCGGTGCGAAGCGCTCGTCGGCCGCCTTCTTGTCCTGGACGGCCAGGGCGGCGGCCGTCGCGAACGCCGCCCGTTTGACCCACTCGTCTTCCCGGCCGCTCCACTCGGAGACCTTGTCGTAGGCGAACGGCGTCTTGTCGAAGAGGTTGGACGTGACCTGGTCGCAGACGTCCCAGGAGTCGAAGCCGCCGGCCCAGGACTCCATCTGCTTCTCGGTGACCTGGGCCGGATCGTCGACCATGCTGGCCAGGATTCGCGCCTCGTGGTTGCCGGTCTCCCAGAGCGCGAGTGCCAGCTCGTGGTCGCGCCGGTACCCTTTGGCGATCCGGCGCAGCTCGGGGATCGGGACGCCGTAGGCGGCGTCGGTCTTGATGCCGTAGCGCGCCATGCCGACGCGGTTCTGCTCGCTGGCCATGCCGGCCAGCTCTTCCATCACGGCCGTCAGCCGCTCGGAGGTTGTCATGGCGCCGGGATCTCCCTCGCTACCCGCGCAGCTCCGCGTCGGCCGCCGCGAGGATCCGCGTCAGCTCGGCGGCCTTGTCCGCCTCCAGCGGCTCGGGCCGGTAGTCGCGCCAGATCAGCTCCGCCCTCTCGCGCGCCACCTCGACCGGGTCGCGGAAGATACCGTCGGGACCCGGTTGCTGAGTGATCGCCGGGACGAACGAGTCGCGCATGTGCCGGCGCGTGTGCTTGTGTCCGAGGAAGTGACCTCCCGGGCCGATGTCGGCGATCGCCTCGAGCGCCATCGCGTCGTCGTCGAGGTCGAGGTCCAGGAGCGCGTAGCGGGCGCGTTGGTAGAGGTCGTCGTCGAGGAAGATGTCCTCGGGGACGAACAGGGTGTAGACGTTGACGAGACCGATGGACGGCATCAGGTCGATGCCCTCCCAGGCGCCCTGCACGAGGTCCATGCCCTTCTCCACCGCCGCCTGCCAGGTACCGGCGCCGGGCGAATCCGTACCGCAGGTGGCCGCCTCGCTGGGCACGCCCCAGTGGTGGGCGAGCTCGGTGGCGAGGAAGCGGCAGCGGCTGTCCAGAGGGAAGCTGACGAACCCGCCGCTGCGCGGGTCGGCGTAGCTCTGCATGATCGAGTGCAGCACCGGCGCGCCGGGGTACGCCAGCTCGAGCAGGACGCTGGCGGCGACGAGCTCGGCGGCGCCCATGGCGAAGGCGCCGGCCTTGGTGGCCGGCGCGGTGGTGCCGAGCGTGGGCATCGTCACGAAGCACACGGGCACGCCGGCCTCCGCGAACACGAGGGCCGCCTCGATGCCGTCCTTGTCCACGACCAGCGGCGAGATCGTGCCGATGAGGTCGCTCATCACGGGCCGGCGGCGGAGTTCCTCCGGCCCGCCGGCGATGACCGTCGCCATCTCGACGGCGTAGCGGGCTTCGCGTTCGCCGTTGACCATGCCCTGCAGGTGCTTGACGGTGTTGTTCCAGCCGGCGTCGAGCTCGTGCAGCTGCGAGGTCTCGCCGTAGTCGCCGGCGCTCAGCGTCGGCCACCAGAACGAGATGCTCGAGAGGTAATCCTGGATGCGCGTCACGTCGGCGAGGTCCGCCTTGGTGGACTTGCGGCGCTCGCGCGTGACGAAGTCGATGAGCTCCACGCCGCAGCCGTCGGTGGTGGCGTAGGTGTTGCCGTCGCCGACCTCGATGGCACAGCTCTCGTCGCGGGCGCCGAGGCCGAAGCGGCGCGGCGCCCGGGACATCGCCTCCAGCACGAGGTCCGCCGGGAACCTCGCCACCTGCGTCGCCTTGTCGACGCGCACGCCGTGGTCGGCGAGCAGGCCGAGGGCCTTGTCCGACTGGAACTGCACGCCCACCGTCTCGAGGATGTCGAGCGTGGCCTGCTTGAGCCGGTCGAGCTCCTCCGGGCTGTGGCAGGTCTGCCGGAACGCCGGCCTCAGAGGTGCGATCGCAGGGCGTTCGATAGGTGCCACGGAGTCATCCTCCAGCTCGGGAACGGTGCGAAGCCGGCGCGGGGGTCTTCGGCGCCGCGCCGGCACGGTCGCCCATTCATATCACCGGGTCAGCGCCCCGGCCAGACGCGTCGTTGGGTGATCCTTGCGCAGGAGCCGGCCGGTTCTTGAACGAACTTCGCGGTCCGCACTTCCACGACGTGCGCGCTCGGCGGCGCAGCTGTAGAATCCGCGCATGTCCATCTCCCTGCGACCGTTCACGCGCACCGATTTCGCCCGGCTCATCGGCTGGGTCGACGGCGCCGGCCCGGAGTTTCTCGTGCAGTGGGCGGGCACCAAGTTCGCCTTCCCGCTCGACGAGGCTCAGCTCGAAGGGCACCTCGTGCAGGCCGAGGGGCCGCAGGCCACGAGGTTCGTCTTCGCGGCCCTCGACGACGACAGCGGCGAAGTCGTGGGGCACGTCGAGCTGGGCAGGCTGGACCGCGACAACCGCTCCGCCACCGTGTCCCGGCTGCTCGTCGGCGACGCGGCGGCGCGAGGCAAAGGCACCGGCGCGCAGATCGTGAACCTCGTGCTCGACAAGGCCTTCCTGGAGCTGGACCTGCACCGCGTCGACCTCTACGTCCTCGACCTCAACCTCGCCGCCATCCGCCTCTACGAGGGCCTCGGCTTCAAGACCGAGGGCCACTTCGTGGAGGCGAGGCGCGCCGGCGGCAAGTACTGGAACGTCTATTACATGGCCATGCTCAAGGAGCAGTGGCTCGGCCGCAGCGCCGGCTGAGCGTCGCCCGGCCATCCGGGCCGCGCGCCCATCCCCACCATGTCTGCCGTGCCCGCTGAGGATCAGCCGCGTGCGCTCGTGATCGCCAATCCCGCGGCCGGCCGCGGGCGCACCGGGCGAGAGCTCGGTCACCTGCTCGCCGCCGTGCGCGCAGCGGTGGGTCCGCTCGACGTCGTCGAGACCACGGCAGCCGGCGACGCATCACGGCTCGCCGCCGCCGCCGGCGGCGACCGGCGCCCGCTGGTGATCAGCGTCGGCGGCGACGGCACGCTCAGCGAGATCGTCGACGGGCTGATGCGGGCGACGCACGACGCCGCGGGCGCGTCCCCCGGCGCCGCGGCAGCGCGCGGCGCCGGCGCGGCGGAAGGCAGCGCCCGGTACTCCCGTTCGGCGGCGATGCCGTGCATCGGCTTCGTCGCCACCGGCACCGGCGGCGACTTCGGGCGCACGCTCGGCATCCCCGGAGGCACCGCCGACCACATCGCCGTGCTCGCCGCCGGGGCCGAGCGCACCATCGACGCCGGCCGCGCGAGCTTCACCGGCGGCGACGGCCGGCCGCGCGAGCGCTGGTGGATCAACGTGCTCACGGCCGGCGTCGGGGGCCTCGTCGACCGCTACGCGGCCACGGCGCCGGCGTTCCTGAGCGGACGCCTCTCCTACGCCCAGGCCACGCTGCGCGGCATCGTCATGTGCCGGCGCGTGCGCCTGCGCTGCCGCGCCGTCCTGCCAGGCGGGGAGGCCGTCGAGCGCGTCGTCGACTCGCACGCCGTCGTCGTCTGCAACGGGCAGACCTTCGGCGGCGGCATGAACATCGCGCCCATGGCGCGTCCGGACGACGGGTTGCTGGAGGTGATCGTCCTCGAGACGCGCACGCGCCTGCGCCTGATCGCCAAGCTCGGCACCGTGTACAAGGGGACCCACCTGCGCGAGCCCGGCGTGAGCCACTTCAGCTGCCGCTCGCTCGAGCTCACGCCGCTTCAGTCGGGGCCTGCCGGACGACACCTCTTCCCCCTCGACGTCGACGGCGACGCGCTCGGCGACGTCCCGCTCGCGGTCAGCGTCGTCCCGGGAGCTTTGAGGGTGCGCGCGCCCAGCCGTTGAGGCAGCACCCCGGACCATCGCACCGGCGCGCGGCTCTCAGTCAGGGATGACGAAGCCCTCTTCGCGGAACAGAGCGAGGCACGCGTCGCACACGCGGGCGTCGTAGCGCGCCCCGCTGCCGAGCGCGATCTCGTCGAGCGCGGCGGCGATGCCCAGGCCGGGGCGATAGGGCCGGTGGGACGACATCGCCTCCACGACGTCCGCCACCGCGAGCACGCGGCCGAACTCGCCGATCTCGTCGCCGGAGAGCCCGCCGGGGTACCCGCTGCCGTCGAGGCGTTCGTGGTGCTGCAGCACGGCCTCGGAGATGACGTCGGGCAGCTCGGCGGGCTTGAGCAGTTCCACGCCGGCCGTGCTGTGCGTCTTGACGATCGCGAACTCTGCCTCGCTCAGGCGGGACGGTTTGCTGAGCAGCTCGGCGGGCACGACGATCTTGCCCAGGTCGTGGACGATCGCGGCGATGCGCAGGAGGCGGAGCCGCTCGCCTTCGATGCCGAGCCTGGCGGCGAGCGCCTCGGCGATGCTCGCGACCCGCCGTTCGTGCCCCGCCGTGTACGGGTCGCGAGCGCTGACGGCCGCCGACAGCGTCGCGACGGTCCGCTCCATGGCCTGTTCGAGGAGCGAGAGAGTCAGCCGGCCCTCCTCCATCGCCACGCGGCGCTCCTCCTCCACCGAGGTCGCGCGCCCGAGCACGCGGAAGACGGCCAGCTGGCTCGGCCGCGGCAGCGCGTCGATGTCGAAGACGGCGCAGAGGGCGCCGGCCGGGTGGTCCGCGGCGCGGACGGGGAAGGCGATGAAGGTACGGGCGCCGTACCGGGTGACGAGCGGCGACGTCTGCGCGTACGCGGACTGGTCGAGCCGCTCGACGATGCAGGCGTCGTCGCCTCCCGCGACGATGACGTCGAGGCTGGGGCTGCCGGCGCCGGAGAGCCGCCGCGGCAGCTCGGCGGGCAGATGCCAGCCGGCGACCACGTCGAGGTCGGCGCCGGCCCGCCGCTCGTACATCACGAAGGAGGCGCCGAGCACGCTCCCGGCGGCGGCGCAGATGGCGCCGATGTTGCGCACGACGTCGGCGCCGAAGCTCAGGAAGCAGGCGCTGAGCGTCCTGACGTTGTCCTCGTCCCAGCGGTCCACCAGAAGCTTCGTGATCAGGTCGGCGACCAGGCTGAGCAGACCGGCGTGCTCCTCGGGCCACGAGTCGTTCTCGCGCTTGGCGCCCAGGGCGAGGAAGCCGATGAGCAGGCCGGCGTGCATCAGAGGATCGACGAGCACCGAGCGCAGGCCTTGGCGGGACCAGAGCTCGCGCTCCGCGGCCGCAGCCGCGGGCAGCAGCCCGACGTCCCCGACTTCCACCATGCGGCCCTCACGGAGCTGGCCGTGAAGCCACGGCAGCGAGTCGAGCGTCGCGACGTCCGCGCAGGGATGGACCTCGTCGTCCGCGCGCGTCCACTGCCGCGCCCAGTCGACGCTCGCTCGGTCGCCGGCCAGTTCGTGCATGCTGCAGAAGTCCACGCCGGTGGCGATGCCGATCTGCCGCAGCGCGTAGGCAAAGGCTTCGGCCGACGTCTCCGAGGAAGTGTCCACGAAGCGCGCGGCGACGCCCGCGAGCATGGTCTCGATCTCTCGGCGCCCGTGCGCCGCGCCCCCCCTGTCGTGCGCCGCGGCAGGGCGGTTGACGAAGAGCGCCCAGGCCGCCAGGGCGGAGCCGTCGGCGGTTTCCGAGAACACGGGGCTCGCCACGACGTGCACGCGGCGACGTTCCCCGTCGCAGCAGCGCACGTACTCGTCGAACGTCCGCGTGCGGGCGGACTCGTCTCCGTGGATCCCGCGCACGTGGGTCTGCCAGTCGGGCATGAGGTCGTCCCAGACCGTCTCGAGCAGATCGTCCGCCTGCGCCCGAAGGAGCCGCAGCAACGGTTCGTTGGCGCCGAGGACGACGCCGTCGGCGGTGATCACGCCGAGCGGCTGGATGTCGGGGAGGTGGCTCACGACCTCGACGAGCCGGCGGATCTGGTCGCGGACCGCGTCCGGGACGGCGCCTGCGAGCCAGTCAGTATGTAGGAGCAGAGGTTCCACGCTCTGTGTATCGGCGGCCGGCGCGCCGAACTTCACCTCGCGCTCGTCTCACCCCACGGGGAGATGCGCCTGTGCGCCGTCTGGTACGCTGGGCCGGTGCACGACCTCCCCGAGGATCAGATGGCCGCCGAGGACGAGCCGGGACGGCGGCGCGTGGACCGACTGCTCGCCGAGACCAGCCGCGTCGAGGCGTTCAGCGACGGCGTGTTCGCGATCGCCGCCACCCTGCTCGTGCTGACCCTGACCGTTCCCACCGTGCGCGAAGCGGCGAGCGGGCGCCTCCTCTGGCACGAGCTGCTTCAGCGCTGGCCTACGTACTTCGCCTTCGTGGTCTCGTTCGTGAGCATCCTCGTCATGTGGGCCAGCCACCACAACATCTTCACCCTCATCCGCCGCGTCGACCACACGTTCCTGCTGATCAACGGGGTGGTGCTGATGGGCGTCACCGTGATCCCTTTCTCCACCGAGCTCCTGGCCCAGCATCTCGGCCATCCCGGCGAGCACGTGGCCGCAGCCGTCTACAGCGGCGTCGCCCTGATCATCGCCCTCGGCTTCAACGCCCTCTGGTACTGGGCCCGCCGCGGCGAGCACCTGCTGGAGCCCGGCATCCCGGCGCGGACGATGCGCCTGTTCACGCGCCAGTACGCGGTGGGCCCTCTGGTCTACCTGGCGGCGCTCGGCATCTCCTTCGTCAGCGCGTGGGGGAGCCTCGCCATCTTCGTCCTCGTCCTCGTCTTCTACGCGATCCCCACACCGGCCACCGCGCCGCTGGACGCCGAGGAGTGACGGTGGTGGCGCTGCCGCGGGCGCGCCGGATCGCGCCCTGCGTCAGGTGCCGAAGACGCTGACGCGGTCCTTGCCGAGGCTCTTGGACAGGTAGAGCGCCTTGTCGGCGCTCGAGAGCAGCTCCGCGGCGGTGTAGCCGCCGATCCCGATGCCGGCGACGCCGATGCTCACGGTCACGCGCGCCTCGCGCACGCCGGGCGCGCTCTCGAAGCGCCCGGCCGTGACCGCGGCACGGATGCGCTCGGACACGTTGCGCGCGGCCGTCGGCTCGTTCCCCGCGGCGCGCGTCTGCGGCATGATCAGCGCGAACTCGTCGCCGCCGTAGCGTGCCACGACGTCCACGTCGTGGCGCGTGCAGTCGCGCAGCAGAACGGCCATGTCGGCGAGCAGGCGGTCCCCGCGAGGGTGACCCCAGCGGTCGTTGAACTGCTTGAAATCGTCGACGTCGACGATCACCAGCGAGAGGTCGTCGCCGTAGCGGCGCGCCGTGGTGACCTGCTGGCGCAGGTGCTCGTTGAAGTGCCGGTGGTTGAAGAGGCCGGTGAGCCCGTCGGTCACGGCCTGCTCGGCCAGGAGCGCGTAGGCGCGGGCGTTGGCGATCGCGATCGCCGCCTGATCGGCGATCGCCTGAAGGACGCGCAGGTCGTCCTCGCTCCAGCGCCGGATGCGGCGGCTCTCGCCGACGTCGATGAGGCCGATCACCTCGCCCCTGCAGACGAGCGGGAGACTGGCGCTCGAGAGCTCTCCCCACTCGTCCATGTCGGCGAGCTCGGGCTCGCTCAGCGCCTCGTCGTCGCGGTACCAGATCGACGGCCGGCGCTCGCGCACGCACGCCTCGAGGTCGTGCCACTTCGCGCTGTCGTAGCTCGTGCCGATCCACTCGGTCGAGTCGATGTCGATCTCGGGCAGCTGGTGAAAGGCCACCACGACGAACTCGTCGCGGTCGAGGACGTAGTCGTAGATGTCACACCAGCCCGCGTCGAGCCGCTCCGTCACGAGACGCGTGATGAGGCCGAGCGTCTCCTCGAGATCGGTGCTCGCGGCGATGGCGGCGCTCGTCTCGAGCAGCACGCGATACTGCTTCACCAGCCGCTCGAGCGCCGTGATACGCGCCTGCGCGGCGGCCGCCGGCGCTCCCGGGCGGGCGGCTCTCCCTCTCTGCTGTGGGGCATCTCCCATGTCGTCCTCCGTCGCGCCGGTCCCTCTGCGCCTCGACCCTTCTCTCGCCGCGTGGACCGTGGGACTTGAGGGTCGCGCGCAACGTCCACCGGCTCCGCTCACGTCACCGTCGCACAATCGACGGCCGCTCGCTAGTGTCGGCGGCCCATGCCCCCGTACCGCCCAGATAGCCGCGCCGTCAGC
>CAIWHY010000554.1 GCA_903912585.1 uncultured Thermoleophilia bacterium
CCGGGATATGCGGGCTGAGGCGACTCGAAGATCCGAGCGGCGGATAGCCCGGCGCGCATAGATCCTGGATAGACATGCGCGCTGCCCTTGCTCGCCGCCGGCGCCCACACTAGAATGCGGCATTCGTTCGTTGCCTCGAAAGGAGAACCATGCCCCGTGCTACCAAACTGGCTGTGGCGATGGCGCTACTCGCCCTCGTTGCTGTCGTAGGTGCTCTCGCCGGCTGCGGGAGCAGCTCGAGCAGCGGTGCCAGCAGCAGCGCCAGCCCGGCCGCCAAGGCGTACAAGATCGGCATCACGCAGATCGTCACGCATCCGGCGCTCGACGCGGCCGTCGCCGGGTTCAAGGAAGCCCTCGCGGAGAAGGGCTTCACCAACGTCACCTACGACATGCAGAACGCCCAGGGCGACATGGCGACCGCCTCGACCATCGCCCAGAAGTTCGCCGGCGAAGGGCTCGACCTGATCCTCGGCGTGGCCACGCCGACCACGCAGGCCGTCGTCAAGGCCGACACCACGACGCCCATCGTGTTCACCGCCGTCACCGACCCGGTCGGCGCGGGCCTCGTGACCGACCCCGCCGCGCCCACCGGCAACGTCACCGGCGTCAGCGACATGCTGCCGGTGCAGCCGCACCTCGACCTCATCAAGGCGATCGTGCCGAACGTGAAGTCGGTCGGCGTCATCTACAACGCCGGTGAGTCCAACTCGGTGTTCCTGATCAAGGCCGAGAAGGCCGCCGCCGCCAAGATGGGCATCAAGATCGTCGACGCGACGGCGAGCACGTCCTCCGAGGTTCAGGCCGCGGCACAGTCGCTGGTCGGCCGCGTGCAGGCTATCTCTGTGCTCACCGACAACACCGCTGTCTCTGCCCTCGAAAGCATCATCAAGGTCGGCCAGCAGAACAAGATCCCCGTGATCGCCGGCGACACCGACAGCGTCAAGCGCGGCGCCGTCGCCGCCTACGCGTTCGACTACAAGGATCTCGGCAAGCAGGCGGGGTATCAGGCCGCCAAGATCCTCGGCGGGACGCCGATCAAGGACATCCCGGTGGAGTACGCCAAGAACCTGCAGCTCTCGATCAACCCGACGGCCGCCAAGGCCATGGGCGTCACCATCCCGGCCGACGTCACGGCAAAGGCGAACAACACGTTCTGATCGTCTGACATGATCCCGGGGCCGGCCGCCGTACGGCGGGCCGGCCCCGGGTTGATTGCGGGGGCCGGAGCGGCGAAGCTACTCCGGCCCCCGATCACGGAGACACCTGGTGCAAGTCATCCTGCAGAGCGCGCTCACGCAAGGCCTCGTCTACGCCTTCATGGTGCTCGGCGTCTTCATCACGTTCCGCGTGCTCGACTTCCCGGACCTTACGGTGGACGGTAGCCTCCCTCTGGGAGCGGCCGTCACGGCGGCGATGATCGCCGGCGGTCACTCGCCGCTGCTCGCCACCGCGACCGGCGTCCTCGCCGGCCTCTGCGCCGGTTTCGTGACCGGCTTCCTGCACCTGCTCCTCAAGTCCGGCGAGAGCGACGCCACCAACTACGGCCCCAAGCTCCTCGCCGGCATCCTCACGATGACGGCGCTGTACACCGTGAACCTGCGCATCATGGGGCGGAGCAACATCCCGCTGCTCGGCGTCCCGGTCATCTTCGACAAGCTGGGGTCCTGGCTCTCGCTCTCGATGCTCGGCTGGAACCTCGTCCTCGTCCTCGCGGCACTGGCGATCATCGTGAAGTACATCCTCGACTGGCTGCTGCACACCGAGTTCGGCCTGTGCCTGCAGGCGACCGGCGACAACGAGCAGATGATCCGTGCGATGGGCACCAACACGAATCTCACACGCATCGTCGGGCTGGGCATCGCCAACGCGCTGGTGGCGCTCAGCGGCTCGTTGGTGGCTCAACAGCAGGGCTTCGCCGACGTGGGCATGGGCATCGGCACCATCGTCGCCG
>CAIWHY010000555.1 GCA_903912585.1 uncultured Thermoleophilia bacterium
AGCCCAGCACCAGCGAGCTCATCGACTGGGTGCAGGCGCTGGCGCGCGGCGGCGGCGACCCCAAGGAGATCGCCGCGCGCCTGCCGTTCATGGGCGTGCTGCTCAAGAAGGACCACGACGTCGACATCGCGAGCCGGGCGCTCGCGAGCGGCCGGCGGCGCTAGCGCCCTCCGGCCGGCCCGCCGCCGCCTGGCCGTGTTCACCGACTTCTTCTTCCTGCTGCGTTTCTACGGCGTGCCGGTCACGGTCACCGAGTGGCTGGCGCTCATGCGCGCCCTCTCGCTCGGCCTCGCGCCCTGCAGCCTCGACGAGTTCTACGCCGTGGCGCGCAGCATCCTCGTCAAGTCGGAGGCGTACTTCGACCAGTACGACCAGGCCTTCGCGGCGATGTTCAAGGGCATCGAGTCGCCGGTGGAGATCGAGGACGAGGTCTGGGACTGGCTCTCCGATCCGCTCACGATGCCGGGCCTCAGCGACGAGGAGCGGCGGCAGCTCGCCGCCGCCATGGAGGACCTCGACCTGGAGGCGCTCCAGCGGCTCTTCGAGGAGCGCCTCAAGGAGCAGGACGAGGCCCACCATGGCGGCAATCGCTGGATCGGCACCGGCGGCACCAGTCCCTTCGGGCACTCCGGCTTCCACCCGGGCGGCATCCGCGTCGGCGGCGAGAGCCGCAACCGCTCCGCGGTCAAAGTAGCCGGCGAGCGCCGCTACCGCGGCTACCGCACCGACCAGGAGGTCGGCGTGCGCCAGTTCGAGCTCGCGCTCAGGCGCCTTCGCCAACTCTCTTCACGCAACGAGGGCGTCCCCGACGAGCTCGACCTCGACGAGACCGTCGAGGAGACGGCGAGTAACGCCGGCCGCCTGAGCCTCGTCTGGCGCAAGAGCCGCAAGAACGCCGTCAAGATCGTCCTGCTGATGGACGTCGGCGGCTCGATGCACCCCTACATCCGCCTCTGCAGCCAGCTCTTCAGCGCGGTGAACCGCAGCAGCCACTTCAAGGACCTGCGCACGTACTACTTCCACAACTGCATCTACGACTGGCTCTATACCAGCACGCGCATGACGTCGTCGGAGGCGATCTCGACGCGCAGGGTGCTCCAGGAGCTGCCCAGCGACTACAAGCTCATCGTCGTCGGCGACGCCGCCATGGCGCCGAGCGAGCTCAGTGCCCGCGACGGCATCATCTGGTGGGGCTACGGCAACGAGGAGCCCGGCATCGAATGGCTCCGGCGGTTGCGCCGCCACTTCGACCACTCCGTGTGGCTCAACACGATCCCGGAGAGCGACTGGGACCACGCCTACGGCAGCATGACGATCCGCAAGGTGCGCGAGGTCTTCCCCATGTTCGAGCTCACCGTCGACGGGCTCACGGCCGCGACGCGAAAGCTGATGGTGCGGTACTAGGCGCGGGTCCGCGCCGCCTCAGCGCGCCGCCGCCGGCGCCTCTCGGCGCGCCGCGGCGCCGCTCACGGCTTCTCGCCGAGGCAGTAGAACCAGCCGTCGCGGCAGCCCACGTACACGCGCCCGTCCCAGAGCGTGGGCGTGCTCTCGATGCCGCCGCCGAAGAACGGGGACTGGACGGTCTTGGTGACGCTCACCGTCCAGTACTTGCCGTCGCCGTTGGCGCTGGGCAGCGCGCCGGCGGCGCCCTTCTGGGCCGGCGCGAAGTCGACGTGGTACATGGTGATGCGCTGGTCGTAGGAGCCGGCGATGATCGTGTCGCCCACGAGCAAGGGCGTCGAGATGCCGCCGCCGTTCCAGATGCGCGCGAGCTCGACCGGAGTCTTCAGCCCCGGCTCCAGGTTGGGGCCCTTCACCGTGGCGCCGCTCATCACGTCCTGCGCGATCACGTGCAGGTACCCGTCGATGGCGGTGAAGGCGGCCAGCGCCGGCAGCTTGCCGCCGGGGTTGTAGTCGTCGTTGATGGCCACCGAGCCGATGAGGCCGCCGAGCCACTCGCCGAGGTGGCGGTTCCCGGTGGGGAAGTACCACTTCGTGGCCTTGCCCGGCGGCTTCGACGGGTCGACGCAGAGCACCCCTCCCTGCCCCTTGATGTACTGCTTCTCGACCGGCACGAGCAGGTCGCCGCGGCTGGTCGGGACCGCCGTGCCGTCGATGTCGGAGCCGATGTAGTAGTCCCACACCACCTTGAGGTCGCGGCGCCGCATCCCGTACACGTGACCGGCGCCGGAGGTCACGTAGAGCTTGTCGCCGAGCGCGGCCGGCGAGGCCTCGAGGCAGACGTTGCCGTGATGCGAGGCGGCGCGCGCGTCACCGAGCAGCAGCCGCTGCGCCTCGACCTGCGGCTGCCGGAAACCGTTCCACGCGCTCGTCTTGAGCGGGTCGAGCGCGTAGAACCAGCCGCTCTCCACGCCGATGTACTGGCGCCCGTCCATGAAGAAGCCGCTGCCGTCGACGTCACGGCTGTAGCACGAGGTCAGCGGCACCGGCAGGCGCCAGAGCTCCTTGCCGCTGCCGAAGGTGACGGCGCGGTAAGAGGCGACGTCGGGGCTCGAGAGCGAGAGCGGGTAGCCGCGCCGCGAGCCGGCGCAGACGATGTAGCGGTCGTCGGCGCCCGTCGGCTGCGGGTTCTCGAACACCGACGGGCTGCTCTTGATGATGTCGTCGAACTGGTAGGTCCACACCACCCTGCCGGTCGCCGCGTCGATCTTGCGCAGGCGGTGGTCGTAGCCGCTGGCGAGCACGTAGGTGCGGCCGCCGTCCACGACGATGCCCGGCATCCCCGTCCAACCGCTGCCCGCCCACTTGCCCGGCGGGTCGGCCGCGAACTTGCCCGAGGTCCAGCCGCTGCCGAGGCTCACCTTCCAGAGCACGTCGAGGCGCTTCGGGACCGGCCCCAGGCCGTAGAAGCGCCGCGAGTAGTCGCCCAGGAACGTGCCGACCTTGACGCCGTCGCCGGCCAGCGCCGGCGGCGCGGCAGGCGGGACGGCCTTGTAGGTGACGGCCGCCGCGGTGCTGCCGCCGCAGGCGCACGCGGCGGCGCGCCAGACGAGGAGGAGCGCCACGACGAGCACGACGAGGAGCGCGATGCCGCGCCGCCGGGCGATCCGGCGGCGGCGCTCGGCGGACCGGTGATGCGCAGGGCGCGTGGGGCTGTCTGGCGGCGGCTCGATAGTCGAACGATACTACTCCGCGGCGCCCCGTGGGTGCCTTTGGGGCGCCGTCCCGGTAGGATGCTCGGGTCGCCCGCAGTGCGGGCGCGACCACACCGACACGAGCGACGACGGAGGGATCCATGGCCACCGACCTCGAACTCCTGCGCGAGCTCTGCGCCGCAGCCGCGCCTACCGGCTTCGAGGCGCCGGCCCAGGAGGTCGTCCGCCGCCGCCTGGCCCCCATCGCCGCCGCTCAGGGCGACGCGCTCGGCAACCTCTGGGCCGACGTGGTCCCGGAGGGCTCGCCGCACGTGGTAGTGACGGCGCACAACGACCAGATCGGCCTGATCGTCACCTACGTGGACGAGCACGGCTTCGTCTCGTTCGACAAGATCGGCGGCGTCGACCCGCAGCTGCTCCCCGGCCGCAACCTCGTCATCCACGGGTCCGCCGGCCCGGTGAACGGCGTCGTCGGCCGCAAGCCCTCGCACAAGATGACGGCCGAAGAGCGCGCCAAGGCACCCGACCTGCACGAGCAGTGGATCGACGTCGGCGCGAGCACCCGCGAGGAGGCCCTGGCGCTGATCCAGGTCGGCGACCCCATCACCTTCCCGGCCAACTTCCTGCCGCTCGCCAACGGCCGCTTCGGCTCGCCGGCCTTCGACAACCGCGCCGGCGTGTACGTCTGCATCAGAGCCATGGAGCACTACGCCGCCGTGCCCGCCGCGGCGCGCCTTACGGCGCTCGCCACCGTCCACGAGGAGACCACGTTCATGGGCGCCAAGGCGGCCGCGCTGCGCATGCAGCCGGACGTGATGATCGTCGTCGACGTGGACTTCGCCAGCGACGACCCCGGCCTGGACGCCAAGAAGCTCGGCGGCGAGGTCAAGCTCGGCGCCGGCCCGGTGATCCACCGCGGCACCGCCGGCAATCTCGCCCTCACCGATCTCGCCATTGCGGTCGCGAAGGAAGAGGGCATCGCCGTGCAGGTGAAGGCGATGGGCGGCCGCACGTCCACGGACGCCGAGGAACTCATGGCCGCCGGCCAGGCGGCGACGCTGTCGTTCAGCATCCCGCTGCGCAACATGCACTCCGCGTTCGAGGTGGTGCAGCCGGACGACGCCGAAGCCGGCGCGCTCCTCGCCGCGGCGATCACGCGCCGCCTCTCCGAGGGCTGGGACGCCGAGCGCTTCGTGCCGCGCGCCTGAGCGGCGCCCCGAGCCCGCCTGCGCGAGCGTGACCGGCCCGCAGGCGCCGGCCCTGCCTCAGTTCGCGGCCGGGCTCGGCGTCGATGAGGGCGCGCCGGCGGGCGCCGCCGTGGTCTCGCGCGTGATGGGTGCCACCAGCCGCGCCAGCTCTGCCTGCCACTTGGCACGACCGCTGTCCAGCAGGTGGTACAGGTCGGCGAAGTCCGCGTCGGTCAGATGGATGCCGCGCTCGACGTGGATGTACGGCACGCCGAGTTGCTTTGAAATCGCCTCGGCGCGCTTCCGATATGCGGGCAGGACGCCTCCCCACGTCGGCCCTCCCGCCGAGAAGTTCAGCGGCTGGTCGTAGAAGACGACCTTGTAGCCGCGCTTCTCGCTGAGCTTCACGATCTGCCGGAGGATCTCGAAGTTGTACTCCCCGTTCGCCCGGTAGGCTTTCCTGTCGCGGGTCAGCACCTTGAAGATGTTCTGGCGCTTGGCCACCGGGAGCGCGCCCTTCGAACCCGGCGGATAGTAGTGGATCGCGTAGGGGATGCTGAGACCCCAAAACGGTCCTGTGGCCGCCCGCTGGCGCAGGTAGCTGCCGAGGTAGTCGAAGATGCCAGGGATCACGCCGCCGAACGGCGCTGCCTTGCCGTACAACTTCGGCGCGAGCTTGGCGAGCCACGGGCTCGGAGCGATGATCAGGCGGCCGCTGAGGAGGCCGACGTCCTCCTTCGGGCTGGCAGACAGGCGCGACGGCGCCAGTCCGATGAGCAACACGGCCTTGCCCGGCGGCAGGTTGTCGATGATCGCCAGCGTCTGGGCGAGCGTCTGCTGGTGCGCGGCCAGACTGATGACGTTGACGTCGCTGCCGCCGGCCTTGGTGATCGCGGCGGCCAGCGCCTTCTCGGTGACGAAGGACTCGATGGTCCCCGAGCCGCCGAACAGGTACACCGTCGTCCCCTTCGGCGGATCCTTCTTCAGTTTCCCGAGCTCGTAGGTGACGTGCACGTAGTCGTCGTTGGGTATGCGGTCGTAGCGGCCCTGCGACACGGCGGTGAAATCGCCGCTCGTCACTGCCGCCTGCAAGAGGAGCAGGACCAGAACGCCCAGGACGGCGGCTGCCACGAGCACCAGCGGGTTCCGCTGGCGAAAGCCGCGGGCGAACGGGCCGCGCGCCTTGCGCTCCTGCGAGGGACGAGCCTGCACCCGTCTATTGCGCCTCGCCTCTGTCATGTCCTCAGAGGACGTGCCCGGTGAACCACGCCAGCGGCAGGCGGAACGCCAGGTAGATGATCCGCAGCGCGTGACCGAGCGTGTGCGTGGAGACGAACGCGTAGCCGAGGGCCACGTAGAGGAACGTCACCGGGTAGGCGATCCAGCGGATGAACTTCTCGTAGGCCGCGGACACGGGCAGGCCGGCCTTCTTGCGCGCCTTCCTGCGCGCCTTCTTCCAGCGCTCCCAGCGCGCCACGACGACGAGCCCGGTGGCGTGGTAGAGGCCCCAGGCCGTCCAGTTGAGGTCGACGTAGTGCCACAGCCCCATGGTGAGCATGCTCGCGTACAGGCCCAGCCAGACCTTGCGCGTGAGCCCGAAGACCGGGAAGTAGACGTTGTTGCGGCACCAGGTGGAGAGCGAGATGTGCCAGCTGCGCCAGAAGTCGCTGAGGTTCTTCTGCAGGAAGGGCAGGTGGAAGTTCTCCATGATGCGGAAGCCGAACAGCGCCGAGAACCCGATGGCCAGGTCGGTGTAGGCGGAGAGGTCGAAGTAGGCGCGCACGAACACCGAGATGCAGTAGAGGAGCGGCCACCAGGGGTTGACGCCCGAAGCGTGGAAGTGCGGGTCGGCGATCGTCGTGATGACCTTGTTGAAGAAGACCACGAACACGAAGTCGACGACGAAGACCTTCTTGAAGTAGCCGAGCGCGATGCGGCGCAGGCCGAAGTAGAAGAGCTGGCGGTCGAACGTGAAGCTGCGCTTCTCGTAGAAGCCCTGGTAGGTCTCGAGCGGCCCCGCGGGGAACGTGGGGATGAACATCACGAAGGCGGCGAGGCGCCAGAGCGAGTTCTCCTCGATCACGCCGCGCATGCAGTCGAACACGTACTGCAGCAGGCGGAAGACGAAGTAGCTGATGCCGAGCGGCATGATGAGGTGGCCTACGACCCAGTCGTTGCCGCCCCAGATGGCGATGGCGCCGCGCTGGCCGTACTTGCCGAGGGCGAGCGTGACCAGCGCGATGATGATGATGACAAGGACGACGCGGCCGCCGGCGAGGCGCCCGTCGCGCTTGAGCTCGACCAGTTGGTGCGCGACGAGCACCAGGCCCAGGGCGATGACGGCGAAGATCGGGTTCAGCAGCGCCAGCACGGCCACCGAGAGCGCGAGCGCGAAGAGCAGGCGCGCCTTGTCGTGGCGCAGGATCAGCCAGAAGACGATCAGCGCCGCGATCACGACCGGGATGAGCGTGAGGGTGAAGTAGATCCTCACGAGGACTTCACTCCCCGCCCGTCAGGGCCCATGAGCGCCGCCAGCTCCTGCGCCAGGCGGCGCTGCCAGATCACGCGCCCCGGCTCGACCAGATGCGACAGGTCGAAGAAGTCGCCGCTGGGGACGGCCGCGGCGGCGTTGAAGTCCAGGTAGGGCACGCCGAACTCGGCGGCGAGCTTGTGCAGCGGCACCTGGTACGCGTTGACCGCCGTGCCAAAGCGCCCCCGGACGGCCTCGCTGTTCTGCGGCAACTCGAGCAGCACCGCGTGCACGCCGCGCTGCCGGCAGCTGATCAGGATCTGCCGCACGAGCGCCAGGTTGAACTGCAGGTTCTGCCGGAAGACCGGATAGCGCTTGGCGAGCCAGAGGCGCACCATCGCTTCCTTCTGCGCCGCCGTGCGCACCTCGGCGATCGTGTACTTGTGGGACACGTACGGGCGCTGCGGCTCCGCCCCTCTGAGCGCCTTGAAGCCGTCCTGCTGGGCCTTGCTCGTAAGGTACGAGAAGACGCCCGGCAGGATCGTGCGGCTGTACCTGTAGGCTCCGTATGTGCTGGAGACGTACTGCTGCAG
>CAIWHY010000556.1 GCA_903912585.1 uncultured Thermoleophilia bacterium
ATCCTGTGACTGGTCGAGGTCGCGGCCGGTGATCTCCTCCACCCGCTTCATGCGGTACCGCAACGTGTGCCGATGCACGTACAGCTTCTCGGCGGCGTCGCCCCAGTGGCCGTTGGCCTCGAGGAAGCAGGCCAGGCTCTTGACCAGGTCGCTCGTGTTCTGCTCGTCGTACTCCTGCAGCTTGCCGAGCACGCTGTCGTAGAAGACCTCCAGGGACAGCGTGTCCTGCAGCCCGAGCAGCAACCCGTAGGAACCGAGATCGTCGAAGCTGGCGATCACTCCGGGCTCGCCCTTGAGCTTGCGGATCTTGATGGCGTAGCTCGCCTCGTAGTAGCTCTGGCGAAGGTCGATGAGCTGCCGGTGCGGGCGCCCGATGCCGACCGACGCGGTGATCTCGGGCAGCAACTGGAGGATCGACTCCTGGAGCTCGGCCGCAAGCGCGAGGACGGCCTTGGTGTCGAGCTTGCCGGGCTGCAGGAGGATCACCACGGAGTCGGCGTGCGACGCCGAGATGAACAGGACGTCGCGGCGGGCCATGAACTCGTCCACCGCCCAGTGCAGGCGCTCCTTGATGTCCGGGGCGACCACGTTGGCGCCCTCGCCCTCGCCGTCGCCGCCGTCCACATCGACGAGCACGATGAGGTGCGGCGCCTGCGGATCGAGACCGAAGAACGCCAGCCTGCGGGCGATCTCCTCCTCGTAGAGGTCGCTGGCGATGAGCTCGTCGAAGAAGTCGCCGGCAAGCCGCTTCTCGGTCTCGGCGACCGCCTTCTTCTTGACCAGCTCCAGCGCCGTCACCGTGACCACGTTGTGGAGGATGATGCGGTCGTACTCGCTGAAGTCGCCACTGTCCTTGACCACCGCGAGGAAGGCGCCGATGCGGTGCGACGCGACGACCGGGTACACCTGCACGCCCGAGCCGACGCCGTCCACGCTCAAGGCGAAGTTCTGGCGATTGGCGCGACGATCACCGATCTGGCGCCACAGGTCGGCGATCAGCTCGCCGCCGAGGTGGCGCCGGTAGGCGGCCTCGCAGAGGACGACGCCGTGGAAGTCGAACAGCACGGCGGAGCACCCCACGAGCGCCGAGAGCGTGGAAAGGATGGCCTCGAGGCCCTTCTCCTCCAGCACGATCTTGGTGAGCTTCTCGTGCACGGCGAGGCTGCGCTGCAGCAGCGAGTACTGCTCGTTGACGATCTTCGACGCGACGGCCTCGGTGATGGCGATGAACGGCACGTGGTAGGGCACCTCGAACAGGGGGAACCCGTACTCCTCCGCGACCTTGACCAGCGCCGGCGGCACTTTGTCGAAGCTGAAGCCGGTGCCGAAGCCGAGCCCCGAGATGTTGTGGTCGATGAGGCGCTGCAGCGACGCGACCTGCTGCTCTTCCGGGCCCACGTAGCCGTAGCCGGTGGTGAGCAGGAGCTCGCCGCCCTTGAGCCACTTGGTGGGGTCCGGTACCTCGGTGATGTGCACCCAGCGCACGGGGTTGCTGGTGGACTTGGCGCCGGCCAGGAGGCGCAGGTTGAGATCGGGGATCTCGAGGATGTCCTGGACCGTGATCATCGCCGCGATTCTACATCATGTCCAAGTACAGCGCGAGACCGCGAGCGCCGCCTGCGCGAACGACTTTGTACGTTCTGGAGTGTGGCCGCCGGTCGGCAGAAACGCACATGCGCGACGGCCGCAGGACGAAGACTCGTCCGCCGCGGGGCGGAAGCGCGTCAGCCGCGCCGCAGGACGCGGCCCGGCAACGCGCCGGTGTGCTCGCCCTCCTCAAGCACCGGAGAACCGTTGACGACGACCCAGTCGATGCCGGTGGGGTACCGGTGCGGGATGTTGGCGAAGGGGAAGCTGTGCGGGTAGAGGTTCGTGGCGCGGTCGTGGACGCGCTCGAGGTCGAACACGACGACGTCGGCGCGCAGCCCGGGGCGCAGCGCCCCGCGGTCGAAGAGACGGAACCGCTGGGCCGGGAACGAGGTCATCTTGCGCACCGCCTCTTCGAGGCGGAGGACGGGCTCGTCGCGCACGTAGCGCTCGAGGATGCCGGGGTACTCGCCGTAACTGCAGGGCCAGTACAGCGAGGGGTCGTCGAGCGTGTCGGCCGGCGGCATCACGAGCCCGTCCGAGGAGACCATCGCCAGCGGACTCGTGAGGAGAGCGCGGATGTCGGCCTCGTCCATGTAGTCGAAGATGCCGACGATGCCGTCGTCCTCCTCCACGATGAGGTCGAGGAACGTGTCGAACGCGTCGGCGCCGCGCGTGGCCGCGATGTCGGCCACCGAACGGCCGCGCAGATCGGGGTGGCGGTCGGCCTGGAGCACCACGATGCGGTCGAAGCGGCCGTGGCGCACGAGGCCCGTGTAGCCGGCGCCGGGCAGGCGGTCCTCGGCGATGTCCCGGCGCACCTGCGCGCGCCGGACGGGGTCGGCGAGCAGCGCCATCAGGTCGGAGTGGTCGAGATCCAGGAGCGGCTGCGGCAGCGCCCGCGACAGCCGCGGCGCGAGCTCGGTGTGGACGTCGTTGTCGGTCGTGACGTCCATCCCCTCCCGGCGCGCCTGCGCGATGAGGGCCAGGTTGGCGCCGGCGCCGGCCGGCGCTCCCCACTTGGGCGCGTTGTGCGAGATCTCGACGGCCGCCACGCCGCTGCGCCGGCCGATGTCGATGGCCTCGGCCACCGCCTCCAGGATCGTCTCGCGCTCACCGCGCACGTGGGAGGTGTAGATGCCGCGGTAGCGGGCGACCGTGCGGCACAGGCGGACGAGCTCCTCCGTCCCGGCGAAGCAGCCGGGGGGATAGACGAGCCCGGTGGACATGCCATGGCCGCCGGCGCGCATGGCGGCGTCGAGCAGCCGTTCCATGCGCACGAGCTCGCGCTCGCTCGCCGCATCCTCGGAGAACCCCATCACCGCGAGCCGCAGGGCGCCGTGACCGACGAGCGGCGCCACGTTGATCGCCTTGGGCGCGCGCGCCAGCTCGCGCAGGTACTGCGCGAAGCTCCGCCACTCCCACGACAGGCCGGAGATGTCCCAGTAGTGGCCCCAGTTGTGCAGCGCCTCGTCGCGATGGGCGGCGGAGAGCGGCGCCGGCGACATGCCGCAGTTGCCGGTGACGTGGGTGGTGACGCCCTGGCGAATGACGGAGTCGGCGCGCGGGTGCTGGAGGATCGAGATGTCCGAGTGCGTGTGCGGGTCGACGAACCCCGGCGTCACGTAGCGGCCGGCCGCGTCCACGACCCGCCGGCCACGCAAGGCACCGGGCGCCCCTATCGCGGCGATCCGGTCGCGCCGCACGGCCACGTCGCCGTAGTACCAGGGGTTGCCACAGCCGTCGACGACGCGGCCGTTGGCGATGATCAGATCGAAGTCGTTCAAGGCTTGCCGGCGCGCCTACATCTCGAAGGTCTGGTAGGGGTTCTCGCAGGGCGCCCCCGCGCAGACGTGGATGCGGCGCTCGTCGAGGTCGCAGATCATGCTGCCGACCGTCATGCCCTGGTCGGCGGGCGGCTCGCTCTCGTCCGGGTGCCCGCAGATGGCCTGGTCCGGCCCGGGCTCGTGGCAGCGCAGCACCCGGGCGACGAGCTCGACGGGGTCCTCCCCGTCCTCGAGGCCTTGGGCCAGCATGCGCTCCGCGGTGGCGAGCCGCACGCGCGACTCCGCGTGGTCCGAGCCTTCGAACGGCCGCATCTCCGGGGAGACGTAGTGGTTGGTATGGGCGGCGTGGCCGGAGGCGGAGCAGTCCATGAAGGCGCTCGCCGTCGCCGACGTCTCCACGTCCCACACGGTGCCGTCGGTGTCGGCGAACAGGTGGTTCGTCCCGCGCGCCCGCCCCGCGAGCAGCCCGCGGGCGCGCGCCTCGGCGACGCTCGGCGCGCCGAGCGTCGCCCGACGCACGAAGGCGTTGGGGACGCCGACCCGGTTGTCGTTGGAGTGGACGGAGTTGCTGACGCTGGCGACGCCGTGCGAGTTCATGCCCAGCATCAGAAGGTAGGGCGCGCCGGCGATGCCCATCACGCGCGTGCCGTCGGGGTCGGTGAGGTCGAAGAAGACGTTGTTGACGGCGTCGATGACGTACCAGTCCATGTTGTGGCCGACGACGTGGCGGCCCTGGCCGGCGACCGCCACCGCGGTGCAGTGGTCGCCGCCGCGCGACGACGCCCGAGGCGCGCCGTGGGACCCCTCCACCGGCTCGCTGCCCTCCACCGGCTCGCCGCAGGTGAACTCCTCGCCGCAGTTGAGGACCAGCAGTTCGGAGAGCGGGAGCCCGGCGCCCTCGGCGAGGCCTTCGAGCTCTTCCCAGCACTGGGGCAGCGCGCGGCGGGCGTGATCTGCGTAGGCGAGAGACGCGACTTCGGCCGCGGCGAACGTGAGCCGGCCGCCGCTCAGCGCCGCGAAGTCGTCACGGAAGAACGCGACCGAGGCGCGCACCTCGTCGCGCGCGCCTTCGCCCACGGCGCGCCCGAGCTCACGGTACGTGCCACGCGCTTCGATGTGTACGAACGGGATCGCCATGCGCCCCATCCCGATGGTCGTGCTGCCCGGCGGCCGCCTCTCCAAGCGACCGGCCTAGTCTACAACGCCAACGCGCGGCGCGGGTCGGGGAAGTCGCCGATCCCGACCTCGGCGGCGCACGCCGCGATGAGATCGACCAGTGCGGCGAGCACGTCGTCCGGCAGGCCCACGGGCTCGCGGTCGACCAGGTCGGCGACCCGCTCTGAGGCGAGGTCCACGAGGCCGCTGCGGCCCGAGGCGAGCCACTCGCCGAGGCCGCCGCGATAGCTCAGGAGCGGCGCCACGAACTCGCTGCGGATGTAGCGCCGCGTGTGCTTGGTGCCGAGGAAGCCGTGGCCGGAGAGTACGCCGTCCACCATCGCCTCCACGTCGAGAGCGTCGGCGTCCCACGGCCGCGGGGTGAGCGCGTAGAAGGCGTTGTTGAGCACGTCGTCGTCGATGACGAGGACCTCGAGCGAGCTGGCGACGCCGGCCTGGAGCTCGCCGATGCCCGACAGCAGCCGCGGCCGCGCCGCGAGACCGAGCAGGGCGTTCACGGCGCGTTCGTAGCCGAACTGCGCGTCCACGACCTTGCTGTCGCTGCAGGGACCGTAGCAGTCGCAGGCGAGCCCGCAGTGCCGCGCCAGCAGGACCGCCGCCAGCGAAGCGACGCCGGTCTCCGGCGTGCCGGAGACGACGACGCCGCTGCGCGGGTCCACGGCGCTAAGTCGCGGGCCGTAGTACACGGGCGTGCCCGGGGCGGCCAGCTGCGTGAGGACGACGCCCGAGAGAACCTCCGCGTTCTGCTGCGCGAGCGCGGCGGAGATCGCGCCGGGCGCGGTGGTCGCCGCGGCCGGGCAGGGCAGGATCTCGACGACCACCCCGCCGCACCTGACCTCGGCGACGAGCGCGTCGGAGACCTCGCCGCCGAGGATGAGCGGGCTCACCGGCGAGAACGCGAGGTCGATCGGGTAGACGCCGCCGGCCCCGTCGGCCCCCGTCACCGCCGTCGCCATCTCGTGCAGGTAGCGCGCCTGGACCGCGTGCGAGATCCCGGGACCTCCGAGCGCCTTGTCGGTCTCGAACGCGAGCACGAGATACGAGTACAAGGGCTCGAGCACGTCGGGCACGTCCTGCGGCTGCCAGAGCGAGGTCACCTGGCTCTGGTGGGTGAGGTGGTGCATGACCCTGGTGGCCAGCACCTGGTCGTGAAGCGTCGCGCGGCGGCCGGCGCCGGTGCGCGGATCGGCCACGTCGCGCGCGCCGCCCATGTTGTGGACGTAGGTCGGGCCGGGAGCGGCGTCCATGAGCATCGCCCGCGCGGGGTCGCGCGCCGCGAGCGTGTACGAGGGCGGGCAAGCGGCGAGCGCGTCTTCGACCGCGCCGCGCGGGATGAGCACACGGTCGTCGTCGGCCGCGGTGCAGCCTGCCGCGAGGAAGAGCTCCCGGGCGGCCGGCGACTCGACCTTGACGCCGGCCCGCTCGAGCAGCGCCAGCGACGCGAGGTGGATCGCCTCGATGGCCTCGTCGGGCCAGATCTCGGCGACTGGGTCAGACATGAGCCACGTCCTCATCACCATGCCGGGCTGCCGCCGCAGGCGGCCCTGCGCAGTACGGACCGCATGGGGCCGGCCGGAGGCCGGCCCCATGCGTCGTCAGTGCCTCACTCGCCGATCCTCAGGCAGGCGGCGTAGTGGTCTCCCCCGATGAGCTTCTCGGGGGGGTCGGTCTCCTTGCACGCGTCGATCGCGTCCGGGCAGCGTGGGTGGAAGCGGCAGCCGGACGGGATGTCGACAGGGTTCGGCGTCTCTCCCTTGAGGATCACGTGCTCGCGCTTGGCGAGCGGGTCCGGCACCGGGATCACGCTGATCAGCGCCCTGGTGTACGGGTGCTGCGGGTTGGACACCACTTCCAGCGTCTCGCCGATCTCGACGATGCGGCCGAGGTACATCACGGCGATGCGGTCGCTGATCGCCCAGGCGAGCGAGAGGTCGTGGGTGATGAAGATGTACGTGACGCCCATCTTCTCCTTCTGCTCGACCATCAGCTTGAGGATGTCGTTGCGGATGGAGACGTCGAGCGAGGCGACCGGCTCGTCGGCGACGATGACGTCCGGCTCGAGCACCGTGGCGCCGGCGATGCAGACGCGCTGCCGCTGCCCGCCGGAGAGCTCGTGCGGGTAGCGGTAGAGGTACTCGGTCGCCGGCCGCAGGCCGGCTTCGCTGATCGCCTTGATGACGCGGTCTTCCTTCTCGCGCTCGCTCGAGGTGACGTTGTTGACCTCGAGGGGCTCGGCGACGATGTCGAAGATCGTCTGCTTGGGATTGATCGAGTTGTAGGGGTCCTGGAAGATGATCTGCGCCTTGCGGCGGTAGGCGTGCAGCGTGCTCGAAGTGAACTTCTCCACCGGCAGGCCCTTGTACAGGATGTGGCCGCCGGTGGGCTCCTCGAGGCGGAGCATCGTGCGCCCGGTGGTCGTCTTGCCGCAGCCCGACTCGCCGACGAGCGCCAGGATCTCGCCCTGCATGACCTGGAACGAGATGTGGTCCACGGCCTTCACGAACTTCTTCTCGGTGGAGACCATGCTCTTGAAGAAGCCCTCGTGGATGGGGAAGTAGACCTCGAGGTCGCGCACGTCGAAGAGCACGCCGTCCTTGGCCGTGGCCGCGGCGAGGTCGGACGCCTTCACGGCGCTCTTGTCGCCCTGCTCCCGCGCGGCGGGAGTGTCCTTGGTCGTGGCCATCGTCACACCCCCTGCCTGGCGAGGACGCAGCGCACGAAGTGGCCCGGCTCGACCTCGATCAGCTCAGGGTGCTCGGTCGCGCAGCTCGCGATTCTCACGTCGCAACGCGGGCAGAAGCCGCAGCCGGCGGGCGGATTGATGAGGTTGGGCGGATCGCCCTTGATCGAGCTCACCATCTCGCGCTTCTCGTGGATGTTGGGGAACGCCTTGATGAGCAGGCGCGTGTAGGGGTGCGTCGCGTTGTTGAAGATGTTGGTCGTGGTACCGCTCTCCACGACCTCACCGGCGTACATGATGACGCCCTTGTCGCAGGTCTCGGCCATCACCGAGAGGTCGTGGCTGATGAGAATGAACGACAGATGGAGCTCTTTGCGCAGGCGCGCGATCAGGTCGAGGATCTGCGCCTGCACCATGACGTCGAGCGCCGTGGTGGGCTCGTCGCCGATGACCAGTTTGGGGTTGCAGGCCAGCGCCATCGCGATCATGGCGCGCTGGCGCATGCCGCCGCTGAGCTGGTGCGGGACGTCCATCACGCGCTTCTGGCTGACGCCGACCAGGTCGTAGAGCTCCCTCACGCGGACCATGGCCTGCTTCTCGCTCAGGCCCTCGTGGAGCTGGATCGGCTCGGCGATCTGCTTGCCGGTCTCCTGGACCGGGTTGAGCGCGTTCATCGCCCCCTGGAAGATGATGCTGATCTCCTTCCAGCGGATCTTGCTCATGCCGTACTCGGTGCGCTTGGCGAGGTTGCGCCCGTCGAACAGGACGTCGCCGCTCACGATGCGCCCGTTCTCGGGGAGCAGCTTGAGGATCGAGAGCGCGGCGGTGGTCTTGCCGCAGCCGCTCTCGCCGGCGAGGCCGAGGCTCTCGCCCGGCTCGACGACGAAGCTAACCTTGGTCACGGCCTTGACGTCGCCGGCGCCGAGCTTGAAGTGCGTCGTCAGCTCGCGCACGTCGAGGAGGCCGGCGTGCTCGATGCGCTCCACGGCCTTCTTGTCGGTCTTGGCCTTCTTCTCAGAGGCCTTGGTCTTCGCCTTGGGGCTCATTCGTCTTCGCCTCCTTCCTCGTCGTCCTCGATATGTCCGCCGACCCAGCCCCCGCTCTCCGGGCTGCCGATGCTGCCGCCCGCGGGTTTGTCGAAATCGGGCATGGCGTCGTCGGTCTGCTGGCCGGGCGTGAACATCGCGGCGCCGCCGCCGACCCCGGCGCCGCCCATCGCCACGACCGGGGTCTGGGTACGCGCCGCGAAGCGGCTCTCGCTGCCGCTGTCCTCGCGCTTGCGCAGCTTGGGATCGAGCACTTCCTCGTAGGCGGTGCCGATGAAGGTGAAGGCGAGCACGACGAGCACGATGGCGATGCCCGGCGGCAGCAGGTACCACCAGGCGGGCAGGCCCGCGGCACCGTTGATCCAGGCGTTGCGCAACATCATGCCCCAGCTGAAGTTGAGCGGGTCGCCGAGGCCGAGGAACGAGAGTGTGGTCTCGGAGAGGATGGCGATCGCCACCACGAGGACGAGGTTGGCGAAGATGAGCGGCATCACGTTGGGCAGCGCGTGCTTGCGCATGATGTGGCCGTTGCTGGAGCCGATGGCGCGCGCCCGTTCGATGAACTGCAGCTCGCGCACGCGCAGCACGTCCGAGCGGATCACGCGCGCCGTGCCCGGCCAGCTGGTGATGGCGATGATGAGGATGATGATCCCGTAGTTCTGGCCCCAGGCGGCCGCGAGCACCATGGCGAGCGGGAGCCAGGGGATCACCAGGAAGGCGTCGGTGAGGCGCATCCAGACCTCGCCCTGCCAGCCGCCGTAGAACCC
>CAIWHY010000557.1 GCA_903912585.1 uncultured Thermoleophilia bacterium
GCGTTCTTCGCCCTTCCGGCACTCGATCAGCACCGGCATGCCGCCGACGTCGACGAGCGGCAGCGCTGCGTCCTTCGCCCCCGGCCCGTGGCACGTGGCCGCGTCCGGACTGACGTGCGGGTCCGGCGGTGGGTTGCGGACCGGCATGTGCTCGATCTTCGCGAGCTCGCCGGCGACGACCGCGGTCAGCAGGATGCTGCGCGGGTCGGCGGCGGCGGCGGTGATGCGCCGCCGCCAGGCGCGCGCGTCGACCTGCCCCGGCAGCACGAGCAGCGTCACCTCCGGCTCCGCGGCGACGCCGTCGATGAGCTCGCGGAGCGGGCGCGCGTCACGCGCCTGCGCGCTGCGCACGCGCACCTCGCGCCCGTCCCTGAGCGTGCTCGCGATCTCGCCGCCCAGCTTCGCCACGCGGTTCCGCCCGCCTACTTCTCGAGCTGCAGGTCGCCGCGCGCCTCGATGGCGGCCTGCGCCGCGGCGAGCCGCGCCACGGGCAGACGGAACGGCGAGCAGCTCACGTAGTCCATGCCGGCGCGGTGACAGAACTTCACCGTCTCGGGGTCTCCGCCCTGCTCGCCGCAGATGCCGACCTTGAGCTGCGGCCGCGTGCTGCGGCCCTTCTCGATGCCCATCTCGACGAGCTGCCCGACGCCCTCCTGGTCGAGGGTCGCGAACGGGTCGGCCGGCCAGATCTCGAGCGCTTCGCTCGTGTAGAGCCCGAGGAACTTGCCGGCGTCGTCGCGGCTCACGCCGAGCGTCATCTGCGTGAGGTCGTTGGTGCCGAAGCTGAAGAACTCGGCGACTTCGGCGATCTTGTCGGCGGTGAGTGCCGCACGCGGGATCTCGATCATCGTGCCGACGAGGTAGTCGACGGTGACGCCCTGCTCCTCGAAGACTTTGGCCGCCACGTCGCGGACGACCGCCGTCTGATGGTCGAGCTCCTTCTTGGTGCCGACCAGGGGGATCATGATCTCGGGGTGGACCGCCTGGCCCTCCTTCTGGACCAGGCAGGCGGCCTCGAGGATCGCACGGACCTGCATCGCGGTGATCTCGGGGTAAGCGATGCCGAGGCGGCAGCCGCGGTGGCCGAGCATCGGGTTGCTCTCGTGCAGATCGTCGACCTTGGCCTTGACGATGTCCTCGCTGATGCCGAGGGCCGCCGCCGTCTCGCGGGTGTCGACGTCGTCGTGCGGCAGGAACTCGTGCAGCGGCGGGTCGAGCGTGCGCACCGTCACGGGGCGCTCTCCCATCACGCGGAAGATGCCGGCGAAGTCGTCGCGCTGCATCGGCAGAAGCTTGGCCAGCGCCGCCTCGCGCGCCGCGGCGTCGTCGGCGAGGATCATCTCGCGCACCGTCATGATGCGCTCGCCCTCGAAGAACATGTGCTCCGTGCGGCAGAGACCGATGCCCTCGGCGCCGAAGGCGATCGCATCGCGGCTCTGGTCGGGCTGGTCGGCGTTCGTGCGCACGCCCATCGTGCGCGTCTTGTCGGCCCACTCCATGATCTCGGCGTAGTAGCGGTAGGAGCCGGACTCTTCGGCCTTCATGCTCTTCTCGAGCAGGACCTGCAGCACCTCGGGCGGGCGCGTCTCGAGCTGGCCGAGGATGACCTCGCCGGTGAAGCCGTCGATGCTGATCCAGTCGCCCTCGGCGACCGTCGCGCCGCCGGCCTTGAAGCGGCGCGCCTTCATGTCGATGTCGAGCGCGCCGCAGCCGACGATGCAGACCTTGCCCATCTGCCGCGCGACGAGCGCCGCGTGGCTGGTCATGCCGCCCTGCGCCGTGAGGATGCCCTGGGCGGCATCCATACCGCGGATGTCCTTGGGGCTGGTGAAGTCGCGCACGAGCAGGACCTGCTCGCCGCGCGCGGCCCAGGCCTCGGCATCGGCGGCGCTGAAGACGACGCGGCCGGAGGCGGCGCCGGGGCCGGCGGGCAGGCCCTTGGCCTTGACCCGGCCCTCCGCCACCGCACGCAGCTTGTCGTCCGGGCCGAAGATCGGCCGCAGCAACTGATTGAGCTGCTCGGGCTCGATGCGCATGAGCGCCTCGTCGGGGCTGATGAGGCCCTCGTCGGCGAGGTCGACGGCGATGCGGATCGCGGCGAGGCCGGTGCGCTTGCCGTTGCGCGTCTGCAGCATGAAGAGGCGGCCCTTCTCGATGGTGAACTCGAAGTCCTGCATGTCGCGCATCTCGGACTCGAGCGTCCTGCGGATCTCCATGAGCTGCGCGTAGACGTCGGGCCAGACCTGCTCGAGCTCGACCGCCGGGCGCGGCGTGCGCACCCCGGCGACCACGTCTTCGCCCTGCGCGTTGACGAGGAACTCGCCGTAGAACTCGTTCTCGCCGCTGGCGGGATTGCGCGTGAAGGCGACACCGGTGCCGCTCTCCTCGCCGGTATTGCCGTAGACCATCGTCTGCACGTTGACGGCCGTGCCCCAGTCGTCGGGGATGCCGTACATGCGCCGGTAGGCGACGGCGCGGTCGTTGTCCCAGCTGCCGAACACGGCCGTGACCGCGCCCCAGAGCTGCGCGCGCGGATCGTCGGGGAAGTCGCTGCCCGTGGTCTCCCTGACCGCCGCCTTGAACTCGACGACCAGCTGCTTGAGGTCGTCGGCGGTAAGGTCGGTGTCGAACCTGGCGCCCTTGGCCTTCTTCATCGCTTCGAGGCGGTCCTCGAAGACGTCGCTCTCGATGTCCCCGCCCTCGTTGCAGCCGAGCACGACGTCGCCGTACATGCTCACGAAGCGGCGGTAGCAGTCGTAGGCGAAGCGCGCGTTGCCGGTGCTCTCGACGACGCCCTGGACCGTGGTGTCGTTGAGGCCGAGGTTGAGGATCGTGTCCATCATGCCGGGCATGCTGGCGCGGGCCCCGGAGCGCACGCTGAGCAGCAGCGGGTCGGCGGCGTCGCCGAAGGTCTTGCCGGTGTCGGCCTCGAGCGAGGCCAGGGCGGCCTCGAGCTGGGCGTCGACGCCGTCGGGGTAGCCGCCGTTGGCCGAGAAGTGGTTGCAGACCTCGGTCGTGATCGTGAAGCCCGGAGGGACCGGGAGGCCGATGGTCGTCATCTCGGCGAGGTTGGCACCCTTGCCGCCGAGCAGTTCCTTCATGTCCTTGTTGCCCTCGCTGAAGCGATAGACCCACTTGCTCGCCATCACTGGCCTCCTGGGAAGTTCTTGCGGCTAGGTTTGCGTCGCCGGCAGGCGACTGAACTCACCGATGCGCCCGATCAGGGACGTGACCGCGGCCAGTTGCGCCAGCCGGTTGCCGCGCACGGCGGGGTCCTCGTCCATGACGAGCACTTCGTCGAAGTACTTGTCGACGGCCGGCCGCAGGCCGGCCGCCACTTTGA
>CAIWHY010000558.1 GCA_903912585.1 uncultured Thermoleophilia bacterium
CCGGGCTGATGGTGCCGTGACCGCCGACGCCACCCACGACGCTCGGCGTGATCGTGAACGTATCGATGGCGAACGTTGCCGCGATGGAGTGCGTTGCGGTCACACTGTGGAAGGTCCAGCTTGCGGCCACCGTCTCTGCGGCGTCGTCGACCGTGAGGCTGGCGATGTGATAGCCGTCATCGGGCTTGATCGTGTACTTCTGGTCGGAGAACGTCGTCACGTCGCCGGTGACGGGCGTGATGCTGCCGTGATCGCCCGCCGTGACCGTGATCTTGTAGGCCGCCGCCAGGATGTCGAAGCTGACGCTGTCGGCGCTGCAGAGCTGCGTGCCGCTCGCGCCGGCGGTCCAGAGCTGTACCTGGACCTTCCAGCCGGCCGATGGCCCCTGGGCGATCGTCCAGTCGTCGGAGTACTTGGTCGCGTCGGCAGCGTCCACCGAGGCGAGCAACACGTCGGTGCTCGAGCTCGGATCGTCGGCGACGACGTTGAACACCGAGCCCGCCGGCGGCGTCTGGCTCGTCTCCCAGGCGATGGTCTGGTTGGACCCCTTGGCGAACTGCGTGCCGCCGGCGCCGATCGTCGGCCCACTTGAGATCGTGATGTCGGGCGTCGACGGCGTGAACACGAGGTCGACCGTCTGGTAGGTCGTGCCGCCGACCTTCTCGGTACCTTGCACGACGCTGAGGGCGCCGCCGCCGAGGTCGTTGTTGAAGACGAAGTCGACGGGCGAGAAGGCGGCGGCGTCGAAGCCGCTGATCGAGCCCGTGGCACGGACGATGTGCCAGACGTAGCTCTGCGTGTTGTCGAAGCCCGTGCAATCCCCGAAGGTGCCCTCGGCGATGGTGACGGGCGCGACCTGGCAGGGCGAGTCCTTGGTCGCGCTCACGGTGACGTCGCCGTCCACCGTGACGGTGTCGTAGCCGATGCCGGGGTCGCCGTCGGCCGCCGCGATGTTGAAATCGGTGAAGGATCCGGCGCCGAGCGTGAGGTCGCCGGTGGCGAGTTCGCGGATGCCGAACTCGCCCTTGCCGACGGAGTAGCCCGGCCAGAGGCCGGCGCCGGACGGGCCGGTGACGCCGCCGCCGCCCAGGAAGCCGGCGCCGCTCACCGAGCCGCCGAGCTTGCCGTCGACGACGAGGTGAGTGTGCGGCTCGATGGTGGTGGCGCCGGTGAAGCTCGAGGAATCCGCGTACAGGATGAGCGTGCCTCCCGTGACGTCGAGGGCGCCGGCGCCGCTGAGCGTCCCGGGCCACGACCTCTGGGCCGACTCGTCGAGGGTGATCCACAGCGTGGCGCCGCCCTCGACGGCGACGTCGGTGGTGTCCGACAGCAAGCCCGGATCGAAGATGTGCAGGCTGCCGGACTTGACCCTGGTGCTGCCCACGTACGTGCTGGCGCCGGTCGTGTCGCCCGGCGATCCGAAGGCGACCGGACCGTCGGTGGTCAGCGTCCGGTCGTCGGCGACTCCGCCGCTCAAGTCGCCCGAGATGCGGAGCCCGGCTGCGTCGGAGTCGCAGGTGAACTGGTTGCCGCCACCGAGCTCGGTGGCGATGTCCCAAGTGTCCCAGGCGGTGCCGTCGTCGGTGCGCGTGATGCTGCCGGTGAGCCCCACGGGCTCGCCAGTGATCACGTAGTCCCCGCCGCCGGTGAACGTGACCGCGCCCAGCGTCAGGTCGGTGATGTCGTTCTCCGGGCTGAAGCTCTCTGCATCCGCGGGGAAGACGAGACTGTCGCCGCTGGAGGGGGCACCGTTGTCCCAGTTGGCGTCGGTGCTCCAGTACGAGTCCTCACCCGCGCCGGTCCAGGTGTGCGTGTCGGGGCCGGCTGGCGTGTACACGAGGTCGATCGTCTGGTAGGTAGTGTCGCCGACCATCTGGCTGCCCTGCTCGAGCGTGAAGTCGCCGTCGAAGCCGTTGAAGAACTCATCGGTGTTGACGACCGGAGTTGCCTCGTCGAAGCCGGTGATCGAGCCGCTGACCCGGAGCACGTGCCAGCGACCGGCCGTGGCGGAGTCGAAGCCGTCGCAGAGGCCGAGCGACCCGTCGTGGCTGCTCACCGGCGCGACGACGATCGTCGATCCGGAGTCGATGGTGAGGTCGCCGGCGACCTGCACCTGGTCGTAGCCCACGCCGGCGTCGCCGGTCGCATCGGTCATGGCCGCGCCCACGACCTGGCCGCTCGCCCAGGTGGTGGCGGCGCTGTGCAGGGTCGACACCCCGATCACCGGGAAGTACATCCTGCTGGGACCGGGCTGCCAGCCGTGCAAGCCCGGGAACACATAGGCGATGCTGCCGAAGCCGGCGATGTCGCCGTTGCCGCCCACGGCGCCGCTGCCGTCCAGGGCGCCGCCGAGGGTCGTGCCCGCCGCGACGTGGAGCACGCCCAGGTCCACGCCGGACCCGTCGACGACCGAAGTGCCGTCGAAGGCCGCACCGGAGCCGTTCAGGACCAGCGTCGTGTACTGGCCGAGGTGCAGCGTCGAGCCGCTGGGGCCGCTGATCGTGCCGGCCAGCGTGGCCGTGCTGCGCAGGTCGAAGTCACAGGAGTAGGCGGCGTCAGCCGCGATACTGAGGTCGGAGTCCGCCGGCACTGCCGTGGCCGCGACGGCCTCGAGCGTGCCCTCGCTCACGGTGGTCGCGCCGCTGTACGTGCAGACGCCGGAGAGCGTGATGGTGCCGGCGCCGATCTTGGTGACGGCCATCTCATCCACCGGAGCGGCGTCTTCCGCGGCGCCGATCTGGCCGGAGAACTCGCTGCTGACGTCGGCGTCGCCCACGGTCAGCGTGTTGCCGGCCCCAACGTACGTTGAGACGTTGCCTACGAAGCCGTCGCCGCTGAGACCGTTAGCGGTCTGGCTGTAGCGGTTGAGGTCGATCGAGCCGCCGGCCCCGATGTGCACGTCGCCGGCGCCGGCGCCGTACGGCAGGTTGTCGGCGTGCTGCAGCCGCAGGTTGCCCTCGACGGTGGTGTCGCCGGTGTAGGTCAGCAGGCCACCGTTGAACGACAGCACGAGCACGCCGTCGCCGGCGTCCAGGGTCAGGCCGGCGTCCCCGGCGACTTTGCCGAGCAGCAGGAGCTCGCCGGAGGAGACCTTGACGTGGGTCGTGTCGCTGAGCGTCAGATCGATCCACCACTGGTTCGGGGCGTAGAGGGCACTGCCGGTCTGACTCAGCGTGCCCGTGATCGTCAGCGGCGGGGTCGTCCCGCTGCCCTCGATGTCGTAGTAGCCGCCGTCGCCCGGAGGTGCGATCGAGACTGAACCGAGCGTCGTGAGCCCGGCGATGTCGTCGGTCGAGCCCGTGTTGGTGGCGCCCGCCGGGAAGACGAGGCTGTCGCCGTTGGTCGGAGCGGCGTGCTCCACCCAGTTGTCCGGGTTGCTCCAGTTGCCGCTCGTGCCCTTGCCGCTCCAGGTGTGCGTGCCGGGCGGGGCGGGCGTGAAGACGAGGTCTAGCTCCTTGCCGTCGAGGCTGCGCACGACGCTGAACTTGCCGCCGGCGAGCGCGTTGCTGAAGCCGGACGCGTCCACCACGACGGTGCCCGCGGCGACCGCGCTCACGCCTCCAGCCGCGGTCGCTATCGCCCAGCTGCCGGCCTTGGAGTTGTCGAAGTGCGCCGCGTCGCCGGCGTCCGCGCCGTCGGACGAGCGCAGCTGCAGAGTCACGGGCTTGTTGAACGTCAGCTTGCCGGTCCCGGTCACTGCGAGCAGGTCCCAACCGCCCTGGGCATCTCCGGCCGTGCCGGTCGCGTCGTTCATGTCGACGACGTAGCGGGTGTCCTTGCCGAGATCGGCGTTGCCGCCGTCGGCGGCGAGGGTGCCGACCTGGTAGTCGGCGACACCCGGACTCACCGTCCCGACGAAGTCAGGTGGACTGCCGTACGCCGACATGCCGGCCACCGTCCCCGTGCCCCGCAGCCCGCCGTAGACGTCGGTCTGGGCGCCGATGGAACCCGTCACGATCAGCGACACGCTCGAGCCGCACGAGAGCGAGCCGTTGAAGTCCGGTGACGCGCCGCTCAGCGTCAGGTCGACGTCGCTGTCGTAGAAGGTCCCAGTGCCGGAGAACGTGTTGGGCCACTCGTCGGTGAACGCGCCGTTGGGGCTGTACGCGTCGATGGTCGCGGCTGTCGCGATCGTGACGTTCGTGAGTGGCGGAAGGGCGCCCGGGCTCCCGAAGGAGACGTAGCCATCCCGCAGGTCGGTCGGCCCTTGCCAGGTGTTGGGGCCGGTCCAGCCGGCCTCACCGGCGAATCGCAGGCTGCCGCTGCCGGTCTTGGTGAGCGAGCAGGCGTCGGCGGCGCCGGTGATGACGCCGTCAAGCTTCAGGTTCGTACCGGTCACGTTCACGGTGAGCGCTTGTGGGCCGTACTGCGTGGAGTCCATGGCGATGTCGCCGGACAGCGTGGCGGTGAGCCACGCGTGGGTCAGGCCCGGATCCTCGCTCACGGTGACGTCGCCGGCGAGCGTGAGGTCGATCCCCCATGCGCACTCACGGTGCATGGAGAAGTCACCGCGGAGCACCAGCGGCGAACCGCTCACCACCATCGGCTCGTTGAGGTCGACGGAGCCGACGCTGGTCAGGAGGTCGTTCTCGGATGTGGCGCCTGTGTAGAGCGGGAAGACGAGGTCGTCGCCGTTGACCGGCGCGCCGATGTCCCAGTTGTCGGCGTTCGACCACTTGTCGGTGCTGCCGCCGCCGGTCCAGGTGTGCGTGTCGGCGGGCGTGTACACGACGTACAGCCCGTCCCACGACGACGGCTCGACGCTGAAGGTGCCGCTCGCGGACCCGCCGTTGAACTGTGAAGAGTCGACGACGAAGCACGCCGGGTCGTCAACGGTGGTCGGTCCTGCGCTCACGACGCGCCACATGTACTGCTGCGTCGGGTCGAAGTTCTCGAGGGTCGCCGCCTTGCTGCCGTCGGACGAGCGCAGCTTGATGGTGACGCGCCCGGCCGGCGTGGCGTTCGGGTCGGCGGTCACGTCGAGGAGCACGGTGGACAGCTTGTCGTACACGAGGCCGTCGCCCTGGTCGCTCACGTCGATCACGAGGTTCGCGCCGCCACCGATCGTCGTCGTGCCCGTGGCGCTCAGGGTCCCTACCTCGTAGTCGGCGTCGCCGGGGCTCACGGAGCACGGCAGGATGAACGAGGAAGTCGGCGATATCACCCAGGGGATGCCCTCGGCGTCCAGGTCGTCGAGCCCGCCTTCACCGGCCAGCGCCCCGTTGTCCAGGACGGTCCCGTTGAGGGTGGTCCCGGCGGCCACGGTCAGCTGCGCCCCGGGCCCGTTCGTCCGGGACTGCCCCAGGAACCCGGAGCAGTCGCCGGTGAGCTTCACGCTCCCGTTCAGCACCTGGAGATGAGCCGTGCCGGCTCCACTGACGAGGTTCGGCACGCTCCAGGCGCCCGAGGTGTCGTTCGTGAACGCGAGCGTGCCCGAGCCGCCCACGGAGACTGCCGCGGCGGCAGGCAGCGCCTCGGCGCTGCGGATGTCCAGAGAGCCGTTCACGCCGACGTTCCCGGCGAAGGTGCTGTTGCCGCTCAGTCTGACCAGGCCGCCACCGGCCACGGTCACCGTGGTCTGCCCGGCGGATCCGCCGGAGAGGTCGCTGCCGACCCGCAGTTCCTGAGAGAAGCTCGAGAACATGTGCCCGCCGGAGCTCAAGGTGGTGTCGAGGTTCCAGTCGCTCGTGGCGAGGTCATCGGGCTCCAACAGGTCGCCCGTCAGCGTGACGGCCTCGCCCTCGGCGCTCAACACCTCCATGCTGGAGAAGGTCACGTCCGCCAGCGTGAGACCGGGGATGTCGTTGACCGTCGCGGCGCGCTTGTCACCGGTGAAGATGAGGCAGTCACCGTTCTTCGGCGCGCGGCCGAGGTCCCAGTTCGCGGCGTCCGACCAGTCGCTCGAGGTCTGGCTCCCGCCGGTCCAGGTCAGCGTCACGGCCGCCGGCGGCGCGTACATCACGTCGAGCGTCTGGTACGTCGTGTGGTCGACCACCTCGAGGCTGAACGTCCCACCGGCCGTGGGGTTCTGGGTGCTGAACGCCGAGGTGTCGAGCGAGACGGTGTCCGTGCTGAAGCCTGCGATCGAGCCGCTCGTGCGCAGCACGGACCAGCGATACGTCCCCGACTTGTGGAAGCCGGCGGCCGCGCCCTCGGATCCGTCGGCGCCGGAGCGCAGCACGACACGGATCGGGTCCCCGGCGGTGCCGGCCAACGTCACGTCGCCGGCGAAGGCCAGCTGGTCGTACCCCGAGCCGGCCGGGCCGCCGACGTCGCCGACGTCGCATACGTAGCTCGACCCGTCGCTCATCCCGCCGGTGCCGCCGGCGGAGAGCGTCCCGGATTCGAAGTCGTCGACGCCCGGGCTCAGAATGCCGGTGGAGTCCGCCGCGAGCGGCCCGACCGTCCCCGTACCCCTCAGCAGGCCCGAGACGAAGGTCTGGGCGGGGAAGGAGCCGGTCTGCGTCAGGGACGCCCAGCGCTGGCACTCGACCGTCCCCGTGAACGAGTCGGAGGTGCCCGTGAGCGTCAAGTCACCGTAGGCCGCCTGCAGCGAGCCGCTGCCGGTGAACGTGTTGCTCCACACGTCCACGTGCGCGGCTTCGTCCCACATCTCGGCCATCAGCGTCGCACCGCTGTGGATGTGCACGTCGGTGTGGCACGAGAGCGCGCCGGGGGAGCCGATCCTGAGAGCGCCGGCCTGCACGTACGTCGGGCCGGCCCACGTGTTGCTCCCGCTCCAATCGCCGTTGCCGGCCAACCGCAAGCTGCCGGTACCCTCCTTGACCAGCGAGGAGTCGTTGTCGCTGCCGATGATATGGCCATAGATCTCGGCTCTGCTCTCGCCGCCGGCGTCCACGGTCAGCGTGTGACCGGCTCCGGCGCCGTCCAGGAGGCTGACGTCCTGACCGATGCCTATGGCTGCGCCCGTCGGATTGGTGATCGGCGTCAGCCTGAGCGTCGTGTCGCCGGTGAGCGTGGTGGGGACGTCCCACCCCTCCCCGACGTCATCATCCATGTGAGCGGTGATCGTGCCTGCCATCGTCACGGCAGAGCCGCCGGCGTAGGCGCCGACGCCGAGGTCGACAGAGCCGATGGAGGTGAGGAAGTGGTCGTTGATCCCGTAGGTCTGGACGCCGTTCGCAAAGACGAGGTCGTCGCCGTTGCTCGGCACGCTGTCGCCCCGCCAGTTCAGGCGGTTGCTCCACCCCTGGTCATCCCAACCGGCGCCGCCGTCCCATACTGCCGTGGACCCGGCCGGCGTGAACACGAGATCGAGCGAGGGGCTGCCCGCGTAGGTGCCCATCTGCACCGAGAACGAGCCGCCGCCGGTGGGGTTCCTGAACATGCTGGTGTCGACCCTGAAGTCGCGGCTGTGGAACCCGGTGATCGCGCCGGTGGCCGTCACGATAGGCCAGCGGTAGGCCTTGCTGCTGTCGAAGCCGTCGCAGCGCCCGAAGTAGCCGGTGGCGCAGGTCACGGGGACGATCGTGTAGCCGCCCATCGCGGTCACGGCGAGGTCGCCGTCCGCGGCCAGGAGGTCGCCGGCGGAGCCCGGCGTGCCGCCGGCGTCGGTGATGTCCCAGCGATAGCTGCCGCCGTCGGCCCACTCGGTGGAGCCGGTGTGGAGCGTACCGGCGTCGATCGACCCGCCGTAGCCGCCGAAGCCGACCCAGAGGTGCGCGTCGGGGCTCAGAGTGCCCACGGTGCCGCGGCCGCCGATCCAGCCGGCGCCGCCCAGCGAGCCTCCAAGTCCGGTGAGCACGGACACCTCGCCGTTCTCCACGGTGGTCGTGCCGGCGAACGCCGACGAGTCGCCGGTGAGCCGCACCGAGGTGTTCGTGAATTTGAGCGTAGAGCCGGCCGGGCCGCTGAACACGTTGTCGAGCGTGGCGGTGACCGGCGGATCGGGGTAGTTGTCGGCGTAGTACTCGAAGGTGGCGCCTTCGGCGATGCTCACGGAGGAACCGGCCGGCACGACGCCGGCCTTCACCTGCCACACGCCGGCGGCCACATGCGTCGCGCCCGCGTACGTGTTGGCCTGGGAGACGCACGTCATTCCCGGTCCGGCCTTGGTGAGCACGCCGGCCGCGTCCCCACCCGTGAGCGGCGCGTTGACCCACAGCGTCCCCTCAGACGACACCACGGCGGCCGGTCCGATCGAGGTCGGCACGTCCCACCAGGCGTAGGTGGTGGTGGAGTCGAGGGTCCCGTCCAAGGTGAGGGACACGAGGTACGCCGCGCTGATCCCGCAGTACTGAGGCTGGGAGCCGCCCTTCATGGTGACGTCCTTGAGCGTCAAGCCGGGGATGTCGTCCTGGGAGTCCTTGACGATGACGCTGTCGCCGTCGCTGGGCACGCCCTTGTCCCAGTTGGCGGGATCAGACCACCTGTAGCGGTCGCCGGCGCCGGTCCAGGTGTGGGTATCGCCGCCGCCGGCGCGCGCCTGCGGCGCGCCAAGCAGGAACGCCGCGGTGAGAAGGAGGAGCCCGATGACGAAGAGGACGGAGGGCAGGCGCCGCCCTTGGTGTCCGCTGGACGTGCCGACACCGATGCCGGCCTTGCCGGACCTGCCTGCCGCGCTCCGCATGTCGCCCTCCTGGCAGCGGCGCCAATGTCAGGGCCGGCACCTCACCCGTTGTCCCCACGGCTTACATCGGACGACTCTGCACGTCCCTTGAGCGATTGCTCGATGACGACCAGAGTGCGCCGCAGCAGGCCCGTTGCGACCTCCGGGGAGTGCATCGGTGGACTGCGGCAGTGGGACAGGGGGGCGCGGCCTCATTCGGCCTGGGTACGTGCGCTCAGATGTGGGCGGCGGCAACGGCGAAAGCCGCGTCGGCCGCCGACCCTGGCAGAGGCTAAGCGGCGGAGCCGCGCACGAGCGCGAGGAGCGCGTCGACCAGCTGCCCCTCGGGCAGCGCCTCGACGCGCTCGCCGTGGTCGAAGAGCCAGCCCTCGCCGGCCCCGGCGGCGATGCCGTAGTCGGCGTGCCGGGCCTCCTCGGGGCCGTTCACGCGGCAGCCCATGACGGCGACGGTGATCTGGCGCGCCGCGAGCTCCGGGTCGGAGCCGAGTCGGCGCTCAACCTCTTCGGCGAGCGCCACGATGTCGACCTCGGTGCGGCCGCAGGTGGGGCAAGAGATCACATCGGGGCCGCGCCGGCGCAGGCCCAAGGCGGCAAGGATCTTCCAGGCGACTCGTATCTCTTCCCCGGGGTCGCCGGTCAGGCTCACGCGGATGGTGTCGCCGATACCTTCGGCGAGGAGCGCACC
>CAIWHY010000559.1 GCA_903912585.1 uncultured Thermoleophilia bacterium
GCGCTGACGGGGTCGATGGCCGGCATCGAGCAGGCCGTCGTCCTCCTGCTGATCATCGCCGCCGCGGTCGCCGTCGTGGCGCGGCGCATTGGCGTGCCGTACACGATCGGCCTCACTCTCGTCGGCCTCGCCGTGGGCGTCGGCGCGCACGTGCAGGACTTGCGCCTCTCCTCAGACCTCGTCTTCTACGTCTTCCTGCCGATCCTGCTGTTCGAGGCGGGATTCCACCTCGACGCCGCCCACCTGCGCGACCAGTGGCGCCGGATCCTGGCGCTTGCCGTGCCCGGCGTGCTCGTCGCCTTCGCGCTCACCGCCGTCGGCGTGCACTACTTCGGCGGGATGGCGTGGCCGCTGGCGCTCCTGTTCGGGGCGCTCATCGCCGCGACCGACCCGGTGAGCGTGGTGTCGCTCTTCCGCCGCCTCGGCGTGCCCGAGCGGCTCACCACGCTCGTCGACGCCGAGAGCCTGTTCAACGACGGCGCGGCCGCAGTGCTGTTCGCCGTCGTGCTGGCGGTGGTCGTGGACGGGCACCAGTTCACGGTCGCGTGGGCCGCCGGCAAGTTCGTCTGGATGGCGGCCGGCGGCCTCGTCGTCGGCCTCGCCGTCGGCTACGCGGCCTCGTTCGTGCACCGCAACCTCGACGACCACATCATCGAGATCACGCTCTCCGCCATCGTCGCCTTCGGCTCCTTCCTGCTCGGCCAGGCGCTCGGCATGTCCGGCGTCGCCGCCTGCGTCGTCGCCGCCATCGTGCTCGGCAACCTCGGCCGGCGGCGCACCATGAGCCCCGTCACGCGCGTGACGATGGACACCGTCTGGGAGTTCGCCGCCTTCATCGCCAACTCGCTCATCTTCCTGCTCATCGGCCTCAGCATGCACCTCTCGCTGATCGGCGCGCACGTCGGGCTGGTGCTCATCGCTTTCGTCGTCGTCGTGGCGGCGCGGGCCGTGGTGATCTACGGCTACGGCCTCATCGCGCGCCCGCTGGGCGGCGGCCTGCCCTTCCGCTGGCAGCACGTGCTCGTCTGGGGCGGCCTGCGCGGCACCATCGCGCTGGCGCTGGTGCTGAGCGTGCCCGCCGCCTTCGCCGTCCGCCAGACGCTCGAGGTGGTCACGTTCGGCGTCGTGCTGCTCTCGCTCGTCGGTCAGGGGCTCACGGTGCCGTGGCTCACGCGGAGGCTCGGCCTCGCCGGCGAGGAGCAGTCGGTGGCGCGCCGCCGCCGCGACGCGCTGCTCGACGGGTTCGTGAGCGCCCACGAGGAGCTCGACCGTCTCCAGGAGGCCGGCGTGATGCCGCGCCCGGAGCGCGAACACCTGGAGCGCACGATCGAGGAGCAGGAGGGCCTGTTGCTGGAGGGGATGGCGCCGCTCTCGGAGGAGCCCGCGGAAGGCGAGGAGGAGCGGCTCACCGAGCGCCTCGGGGCGCTGCTCGCGCAGCGCCGCCGCATCGAGGCGCTGCGCCACGCCGGCGCGCTCGCGGGCGCACCCGCCGGCGAGCTCGTGGACGAGGTCGACCGGCGCATCGCGCTGCTCGGCGAACGCCTGGCCTGCGAGCGCGGGGCCGAGGAATGCTGACGGAGCGCCGACAGGCGCCGGGAGGAGCAGAGATGAACGGGACGCTGACGGATGTCGCCGGGCTCACGGTCGGTCACTGGAGCGACGAGGCCGCGGCCACCGGCTGCACGGTCGTGCTCTGCGGCGCCGAGGGTGCGGTGGCCGGCGTCGACGTGCGCGGCTCGGCGCCGGGCACGCGCGAGACCGACCTGCTCGCGCCCATCAATCTGATCGAACGCATCCACGCGGTCCTGCTCGCGGGCGGCAGCGCGTTCGGACTCGACGCGGCCAGCGGGGTCATGCGCTGGCTCGACGAGCGCGACATCGGCTGCGAGGTCGGGCCCTGCCGCGTGCCGCTCGTCTGCGCCGCGGTGCTGTTCGACCTCGAGGTGGGTAGCGCCGTCGTGCGCCCCGGCGCCCCGGCCGGCTACGCGGCCTGCGAGGCCGCGTCCTCGGCCGCGGTCCCGCGCGGCTCCGTCGGCGCCGGTACGGGCGCCAGCGTGGGCAAGCTCCTCGGCATGGAGCGCGCGACCAAGTGCGGCCTCGGGTCGGCCAGCGTGCGCCTCTCCGGCGGGGCGGTCGTCGCGGCGCTGGTCGCGGTCAACGCCGGCGGCGGGGTCGTGGACGCGGCCACCGGCGAGATCGTCGCCGGGATCCGCGACGTCGCCGGCGGCTTTGTGGACGGCACCGCGTGGATGCAGGAGCACGGGATGCCCCGGGACGGCGGCGCGCCGCTCGCCAGGGCGGGCGGCAACACGACCCTCGCCGTGGTCGCCACCGACGCCGTCCTCAGCAAGGCCGGCGCCACCAAGGTGGCGCAGATGGCGCACGACGGTCTGGCGCGCTCGATCGACCCGGTGCACACGATGTTCGACGGCGACACCGTGTTCGCGATCGCCACCGGCGCCAGCGGCGAGGCCGCCGACGTGAGCGTCGTCGGCGCCGTCGCGGCGCGCGTCCTGGCGGCCGCCGTCGTCGACGCCGCGCACAGCGCGACCGGGCTCGCCGGGCTGCCCTCCGCGCTGGAGTATCGCCCGGGAGCCTGACCTGCGGGAGGCGTGGGCCCGCGCCTCGCGCCCGCCGCTGTGCCTCGCGCCCGCCGTCGCCGTCGCCCCCGCCTCGCGCCCGTCGCCGCGCCTCGCGCCGGACGCATCTCCGGGCCTCCCGGGGGCGTTCCGCTCGTCGGGCGGCCGCGGCATTCTTCAAGAATCCGTGGCTTTGGGTCGATGAGGGGGGCGAGGGGGAGCGGGCGCGCAGACCCTGGCC
>CAIWHY010000560.1 GCA_903912585.1 uncultured Thermoleophilia bacterium
GGTCCTGCACCTGGATCCGGCCGAGGCCGAAGTCGCGGCGCAGGTCGTGCATGGCGATCGTGTCGCTGAGGTCCCGCACGGAACAGCCGAGCCTGTCGGCGACGTGCTGCTTGGCCTGCGGAAGGCGCATGCCTCGGGTGATCTGCATGCGGGCCACCAGTTCTCCGGCAGTCCGCATCCCGCCCATCCCCGAGGCGAGCGCGTGAGTGGAGGCCATCCCCAAGGGGTCCCCCACGCCGACCTACAACCCATCCAGCTTGAGGATGTCGACGAGCGCGCGTGAGGCGCGCGAGGTGGCGTCCACGGGTGGGTACGGGCTCATCGGTACGCCGCCGACGCCCATCCCCGCGTTCATGTGCACGGGGATGGTGGCCTCGGCGGTCACCGGCTTCACGAGGGCGCAGGCGCGCGCCGTGTTCCAGGCGAGCGACTTCGTGGTGTTCACGTTCACGGCCGGGCCGAAGATCGTGGCCCCGGCGGCGGTGACGGCGCGCAGCTGGCCGAGCGGCCACTGGCCGGCCAGGCGCACGCCGTCGAACTCGAGCTCGCCGTGCATGCCGAGCACGAGCTCGGCCGCCTGGCCGATCTCGACGCCGATGTCTGGCCAGGTCTCGCGCACCCTGCGCGCGACGCGCAGCGTGGCCAGCAGGTCGGCGTCGCCGGCGGCCCCTGCCGTATCGAAGTCGAGACCGTCGGCGCCGGCGGCGACCATCGCCTCGACGACGCACCACATGTCCTTCTCGAGGTGCGTCATCGCCTCTTCCTGCGCCGCGCGTGCCTCGGCGACCTTGCCGAGTGGCATCAGCTCCGACCAGTTGGGGATCGGGCCGTCCGGCTGCGAGTAACGGCCGAGGTCGGGCATCGCCCCGTAGTTGAGCGGGACGACGGTCTGCATCTGCGCGTCCTTGAGCAGTTGCGTCTGGAACGAGAGGACGGTGCGCACCGCCTTGTACGAGTAGTCGTGGTGCCAGAGCTCGATCATGTCGGCGCCGTGGTGATTCTGGTAGACGATCTGCTCGAGGACGGGCGCGCCGATGTCGGCGTTGCCGGAGCCGTCGAAGCTGAGCACCACCTCGTCGCCGTAGTCGACCGAGCTGAACTTGGCCGGTGACGTGAAGATGTCGAGCAGGTGGGCGATCTCGTCGTCGGTGAGCGGGTCGACCTTGGCCCGTTTGGCGGCGAGCTCGGAGCCCGCGTGCAGGTCCGCCTCGATCTCCGCCCGGGTCATCTCGACGAGCGAACCGTCGCCGAGCCGTGTGGGGATGCGCTGTCCCATGCTCCCTCCGTGTCTCCCGCGAAGCGCGGGTGGATTTAGTTATTCACCTAACCAACGATCGGTGCCCGGACGATATCTACGCGGGCGGAGGGGTGTCAAGGAGCGACGGCGGCGGGACGGCGCCGGCGTTCGGCCGGGAGCACCCGGTGGAGTTGGAGTTGACCCGCTTCCGTGGACAGGTCAGCGCTTAGGCAGCGGCGTCCTCCTGTGTCTCTTCTGAGTGGATCTGCTCGAACTCTATCGGGCTCTTGTAGCCGAGCGATGAGTGGCGTCGCAGCGGGTTGTAGAAGGTCTCGATGTACTCGAAGAGGGCGAGCCGTGCGGCGTCACGGCTCTTGAACGTCGTGCGCTTCACGAGCTCGGTCTTGATCGTCGCCATGAAGCTCTCGGCGGCGGCGTTGTCGTAGGCGTCGCCGCGGCTGCCCATGCTGGCCAGAAGGCCGGAGTCGCGCAGGGTGGCCCCGAAGGTCAGCGAGGCATACTGGCTGCCGCGGTCGGAGTGGTGCACGAGCCCCGCGGCCGGGCGGCGGGCGCTCACGGCCATGCCGAGCGCGTCGACGACGAGCTCGGCCCTCAGGTCGTCACGCATCGACCAGCCCACGCAGCGGCGGCTGTAGGCGTCGATCACCACGGCGAGGAAGAGGAAGCCCTGCCCGGTCGGTACGTAGGTGATGTCGGCGACCCAGAGCTGGTCGGGCGCCGAGGCCGTGAAGTCACGCTCAACGAGGTCGGGGGCGCCGGGCCGCTCTCGGGCTGGGGTCGTGGTGCGCACGCCGCGGCGCCGGGAGACGCCGGTGAGGCCGCTGGCGCGCATCAGGCGCGCGACGCGCTTGCGGCCCACGCGCACGCCCTCGGCCTGGGCGAGCTCCGCGTGGATGCGCGGTGCCCCGTAGATGCCCCTCGTGGCCGCGTGGATGGCCGTGACGCGCGCCGTGAGGGCCGCGTCCGCCTGGCGGCGCTTCGAGAGGCCACGGCCGGCCCAGGCGTAGCAACCGGCGCGGCTCACACCGAGCACGCGCGCAAGGAGGGAGACGGAGTGGTGTGCTTTCTCTGCGGCGATCAAGGCGAAGCTCATCTGGCCCGATCGGTCTCCCGAGCGAAGAAAGTCGCGGCCTTCTTGAGGATCTCGCGCTCTTCCTCAAGGATGCGCACGCGGCGACGCAGGCGGCGCAGCTCCTCGCGCTCCTCGCTGGTCAGACCTTCGGCCTTGCCGCCGTCGACGTCGCTCCGAGCGACCCACGAGCGCAGCGTCTCAGTGCAGCAGCCGAGGTCAAGGGCGATCTCCTTGAGCGGCAGGCCAGAGGAACGGAAGAGGCGCACAGCTTCCCGGCGGAACTCGGGCGTATACGGTGGATGCGATCTCGGCATCGGGACTCCCTTGCTGAGGGCGAAGGCCCCCAATCGTCAGGTGTCCACAAGAGCGGGTCAACTCCGCGGCTGCCCGACGACCACATTGGCCCCTTGTCGGCGTCCAAGGCGCTGCAGCTGCTGCGGCCGGCGGCCTGCGTGCCGGTGCACCGGGGCACGATCAACCCGCCATGGCTGCCGCCGGCCTTCGATGCGAAATGGAGCGAGTGGCCGCACGCGTTCGCCCGCTACGCGGCGCACCTGGCGCCGCAGGTGGACGTGCGCGTGCTGCAACCGGGCGAGACGACAGTGTTCATGCGCGCGGAAGGCGCGGGGGAGACGGCGCGGGAATGAGCGCGACCCGGCTGCGCGACGCCGGCGTCCAGCCGGCCGGTCGGAGAAAGCCGCGAGGCGGCCGGCAGATGCCGGCCGCCCCGCGTGTCTGCTCTTTCAGCGGCGCCCGCAGGTGCCGCGTCGTCTGCGCGTCCTAGTCGTCGAAGTTCCCCTTGGCGCCCTTGTCGGTGTCCAGCGACTTCGCCTTCTCGACGATCTTCTCGTCGGTCCAGTCGGCGGGGTCCTCGATGCGTCCGACCTTGGCGCCGAGGTCGTAGGACCCGGCGGCCAGGATCGCCGCAACGGCGAGCGGAGCCGTGTCCGCCGTGCCCAGGACTTCGGTGAGCATCTTGTAGACGAAGTCCTCGACCCGCTGGGCCATCCGCTCGCGGATCCCCTTGGGCTGGGCGAGGAACTTGCTCTCGAACGGGAGGTTGAGGTTCTTGTAGTCGCCCTTCTTCCAGCCCTTGTCGTCGGCGTAGGCGACCACCTCGGCCCACATCTCCTCGGTCACGCCCTGGCCCTCGACCTTGATGAAGTTGCCGTCGGCGTCGAGCTGGGCGTTACCGTAGTCGTTGACCTCGAGGCCCCACGAGATCATCTGCAGGGCGGTGGCCACGTTGGCCTTGGTCGTGTGGGTCTTGGCCGCGATCTCGCGGAGCCGGTCCGAGCTGTTGCCCGAGGTGCCGTGCTGGGCGCCGCTGACGTTGTAGGGCGTGAGGGCCTCGTGGACCTCGGTGGTCAGCGCGACCTGGATGCCCGCGTCGGACGCCTCGATGCCGTGGGTGGTCCCGTTGTTGAGCGCGATCCAGTCGGCGAAGATGTCGTGTGCGTTGAGTCCCTGGATGAGGAACAGCGCCTCGTCCGGCGTGGAGAGCCCGGTCGAGCCCTTGATCTCGCCGATCTCGGTCTCGAGGCCGGCCCACGCCGGGATCTTCGAGTTGACGGCGAGATTGGCCAGCAGGTTCTGGTCGTTGGGCTGGTGGGACGCGTCGATGGCGATGGACGTGATGCCTGCCTCGAACATGGTGGGGACCTCGACCAGGGCCTGCTCGAGGTCCTTCTCGTTCTTCATGCCGTAGTGGTCGGCGTGGATGGCGACGGGGATGGTGATGCCCATCTCGTTGCACAGGGCGTCGACGACGCGCGCCATGTTCCAGTAGTTCACGGCGCAGTAGGCCTTCTGCCCGCCCTCGGACTTGGCGATCTCGATGATGAGGGCGGCGTTGGCCCGCTGGGCGGCGCGCAGCGCCCCGCGGATGACGAAGCTGTTACGTCCGTTCGCCGCCATAGCGATGGCCTTGCCTTTGGCGCGCATCGCCCGGTCGACGACTTTGCCGCTGACGATCAGCGCCTTGGAGTTCGGGAAGAGTGCCTGGATGTTGGGAGGACGGCCCACCTGGAGGGCTTGCTCGAAATCCTCTGCGTACGCCATGGAAGGTCTCCTTCAGCGGGGTGTGGATGCGCCGTGAGGGATTCTCGTCTGAATCCGCGCCGGCGGCAAGCGTGGGCAGAGGAGCGGGCGCCTGACCTGGTCAGCTTGCGGCGGAGTTCTCCGGCTTGGGCCCGCTGAGCGGCGACCTGGTCTTTGTCGGATGCAGCGTCGAGGGGGCGACGAGCGTGCTGCCCTGCGGCCCGACGCGCACCGCCTTGTGCAGGGCGCTGCCCTTGAGCAGCTGCTTCCAGGTGAGGAACCAGAGGGTCCAGCCGTCGCCCCACTTGCCGGCCTTGGGGCTCCCGCTGATCGTCACCGGATCGCCGGGGACGGCCATCTTGTAGTAGGTCTCGGCGTTCGCCGGGGCAAGGTTGACGCAGCCGTGGCTGACGTTGGCGTAGCCTTGCGAGCCCACGGACCAGGGGGCGTCGTGGACGTAGTCGCCGCTCCAGGTGAAGCGCACCGACCACGGCACCTGAAGGTCGTAGCCCGGCCCCTTCATGTGGGCCGGGTTCTGCTTCTCGATCGTGAGGTACGTCCCGTTGGGCGTCTCCTTGCCGGGCCGGCCGCTGCTTATGGGCCAGTTCGCGAAGAGGTGACGCGCGCGGTAGATGCGGATGTGGTGGGTCCGCGTGTCGGCGACGGCGATCAGCGACTCGCCGATGAAGAAGCTCTGCTTGAGCGTGTGCGTGCCGTACACGCCGGGTGAGGTCTCGACGCCGTCGAGGTACCCGACGAAGCGGACCTTGGTGTTCGCCGGCCAGTACTTGCGCGTGCGGAAGGAGAGGGACGAGGAGCCGTCCCAGTACCACGCGCCGGCCACCGGCCTGGAGGTCCACAGGTGAAGCGCGCGCTCGACGGCCGCGCGATCCTCTACCGGCCGGCTGAAGGTGAGCATGACCGGCATGCCGACCCCGTAGGTGAGGCCGTGACCCTGGAAGATCTGGGCGGTGAAGGTCGTGTGGGGAGTGAGCGTGCGGAACGTCCGCTTGGCCGTCACCAGGCGCCCGGCCGCGTCGCGCGCGGTGGCGTGGACGACGTAGCGCATCGAGGTGTTGAGCGTGTCGTGGCTGCGCCAGACGGTGGAGGAGGGGTCGAGGGTGCCGGCGAC
>CAIWHY010000561.1 GCA_903912585.1 uncultured Thermoleophilia bacterium
CGACCAGCCCGTGAGTGTATGCTTGGTCTGCGGGCACACGGTCATCGGCGACGTGCCGGACAAGTGCCCCTTCTGCGCCGCTCCCAAGGAGCAGTACAAGACGTTCTGACGCCTTCGAAGAGGCGTGGCGCGCCCCGCCGCAAGGCGGCCGGCGCGCCCGCCATATGTGTCGCGCTCTAATGGGGCCGGGTGGCGCTTCGCCGCCCGGCCCCAGCGCTGTTCCCGGTACGCGCGGACGCCGGCCGGATCGGCCGGCGGCGCCGACGCCGATCCGTGGAGCCGGCTGCCGGTGAGCTTCGAGCGGCGATGGGGAAGACTTCCGTGCACGTGCAACTACCTCGTTGCACATCCTTCCACTGGAGGCACGCCCCATGACATCACGCAGACTGGCCCGGCGCCCGATCGTCGCCGCCGCGGCCGCAGTAGTGGCGGTCCTCGCTCTCGCCGCCTGCGGCAACTCGGCGAGCGGCGGCTCCAGCACCACGCCGAGCGCCCTGAGCACGGCTGGTGGCTCCGCCGTGGCCGTCACCATCCAGAACTTCGCCTTCACGCCGCAGACGCTCACGGTGAAGGCCGGCACGACTGTCACCTGGACCAACAAGGACTCGGCGCCGCATACCGTGACCTCGGCCGACGGAATCTCGACGAGCGCCGTCACCACGAGCCTGTTCAACGGTTCCGTGAACGCCGGCGGGACCTTCAGCTACACGTTCAGCAAGGCTGGCACCTACTACTACCTCTGCACCATCCACAAGAGCCAGGCGGGGATGCACGGGGAGATCATCGTGCAGTAGGCCTCGCGAGGGCGCCGGCCGACCCCGCGGCGGGCGAAGTGGGGCGGGCGGCCCGGTGGCGAATCAGCCCTCGGGCCGCCCGGCACCCGAGCTTTGATAGACTCGAGCAGCACACCAAGCGGGCCGGGCGCGCCCGGCCAGGAGGTCCCGACGTGGGGTACAAATCCGGTGTCGGCCGCGAGGCGCCGACCTTCATCGCCAGCGCCGTCGACGGCAGCGAGATCAATCTCAAGCAGTACCGCGGCGACTGGTTCGTGGTGCTGGTGTTCCTGCCTACGCAGACGGCGTCCGCGGAGACGGCGCTGGCGCAGCTGAGCGCCGCCGCCGACAACCTCTGGGGCATGCGCGGCCAGTTGCTCGGCATCTGCGACGCCTCGCGCGACGAGTGCACCACCCTCGCCGGCAAGGTCGCGGGCCTCGCCTTCCCGCTGCTGCCGGACGACGGCACGATCGCGCAGGCCTACGGCGCGCTCAAGGCCGACGGCGAGGTCCGGGCGATGACGTTCATCGTCGACCGCGCCGGCAAGATCGTGTGGATGTCGGAGGGCGATGTGGCGCTCAAGCCGGCGTCGCTGATGACCGCTTTCCGCGAGGTCGCGCGCTGACCCGCGCCCTCTCGTGCGCCGACTCGCACCCTCGCGTGCGTTGAGATGGCGTTTGTTTCGTTCCTTCCGGGCCCCCACGGGGAAAAGTGGAGTGGCACGACCCGAAAAGGAGCCCCGCCCATGATCGTCGGCCAGACAATGTTCAGCGTGACCAAGGGCACAGAGCATCGCGCGGAGACAGCTCTGCAGGAGCTCGCCGCCCACGTCGGTCATGCTGCCGGCAACACCGGCCACCGCGTCCTGCGTTCGTTCGGCATGTCGCCGCTCGCCAGTGCCCTCCACGACGAGGGCCGCGAGTCTGCCCTCGGCGACGTCCACTTCGTCTTCGAGACCCAGTGGGAGTCGCTGGAGACGCACGACGGGTTCTACTCCAGCGACGTCGTGCAGCGCATCTACGGCACGCTGCACTCGATCCTCACGAGCGGGCCGTTCGAGGTGCTCTACGACAGCCTCGTCGAGCAGCCGCAGCGCGACGGTGTGGCCATTTAGGCGCGGCGCGGGCGGCGCAGCCGCTCCCGCGCCGGCCGCCACCATCGACGTCAAGGAAGCCTTCGTGCGCCAGAAGCGCGGCGCCAAGCTCGTCGACGTGCGCTCGGCCGCCGAGTTCCGCGGCTCTCACCCCAAGGGGGCGCGCAGCGTGCCGCCGGCCGCCATCAAGAGCGACCAGACCGGCCTCCGGCGTGACGACGAACTGCTCGTGATCTGCCTGAGCGGCCACCGCAGCCCGAGGCAGGCCAAGCATCTCGCCGGCATGGGCTTCAGCAACGTGACCAACGTCCACGGCGGGCTGATGGCCTGGAAGAAGGCGGGCTTGCCGCTCAAGAAGTAGGGGCGGGGGCGCGACACGCGCGCCCGGTCAGATCCGTCAGCCGCCGCCGGCGGCGATGCGGACCTCTCCGTCCTCCGCCACGATCACCGGCACGAGCATCGTGCCCAAGGTCAGTTCGGCGAGCCGTTCCTGGGCTCCGGGCGCGACGGTGACGTCGATCTCCTCGTACTCCACGCCGCGGGCGACAAGGTCGTTGCGCGCGGCCGTGCAGTAGGGGCAGCCCGGCTTGGTGTAGAGCGTGACTGCCACAGCCCCTCCTCTAGCGACGGCTCAATCGTAACCCATTCGCCGTCACCAGCAGCGATGTGCCCATGTCGGCGAACACGGCGAGCCACAGCGTGACGAGGCCGAGCGGCGCCAGGACGAGGAAGATCGCCTTCACGACGATGCTGAAGACGATGTTCTGCCAGATCACGCGCCTCGTGCGGCGCGCCAGGCGGATGGTCTCGGGAACGGCGCCGAGGTCGTCGCCCATGAGGGCGATATCGGCGGTCTCCAGGGCGGCGTCCGTGCCGGCCGCGCCCATGGCGATGCCGAGCCCGGCCGCCGCCAGCGCCGGCGCGTCGTTGACGCCGTCGCCGACCATGGCCACGGCGTCGTGGTCGTCGCTCAGACCGGCTACGGCGGCGACCTTGTCGGCCGGCAGCAGGCCGGCGCGGACGTCCTCGATGCCGGCCTGCGCTGCGATCGCGGCGGCAGTCTCCGGGTTGTCGCCGCTGAGCATCGTGATGCGGTCGACGCCGAGGCGGCGGAGCGCGGCGATGGCAGCCGCCGCGCCTGGGCGCAGCGGGTCGCTGACGGCGATGACGCCGAGCGGCCCGCCCTCGTCGCCGACCACGACGGCGGTCTTGCCCTCGGCCTCGAGGCGGGAGACCGCGGCGACCAGCGCTGGATCATCGGCATGGGCGCCGAGGAGCTCGGGCCGGCCGACGAAGGTGAGCCGGCCGTCGAGCTCTGCACGCACGCCGCGGCCGGGGAGCGCGCGGAAGCGCTCGACGCGCGGGCCCGAGGCGCGCGCGCTCCGGGCTCCGACCTCGCCTGCGTCCCGGGTTCCGCCCTCACAGCCGCAGGCGCACACGGCGTCCGCGTGCTCGTGCGTTTGCTCCTCAGCATGTTCGCCGTGGTGCTCGTGCTCCTCCGCGCAGCCGCAGCCGCCCGCGGCGACGCCGGCCGCGGCCTCCGCGCGCTCCCCGATCGCCCGCGCCAGCGGGTGCTCGCTGAGGCGCTCGACGGCCGCGGCGATGCTGAGCACCCGGTCCGGGGCCGTGCCGTTCAGCGCGACGACGTCCGTCACCTTGGGGCGGCCCTCGGTGAGCGTGCCGGTCTTGTCGAAGGCGATGGCGCGGATCCCCGCGGCGCGCTCTAGATAGGCGCCGCCCTTGATGAGCACGCCGTTGCGGGTGGCGTTGGCGAGGGCGGCGAGGATGCTGACCGGCGTGGAGATCACGAGCGCGCACGGGCAGCTGATGATCAGCAGCGCCAGGCCGCGGTAGAACCAGGTCTCGAAGGAGGCGCCGAACAGCGGCGGGACGAAGGCGACCGCCGCCGCCAGCGCGAGGACGACGGGCGTGTAGCGTGCCGCGAACCGGTCGACGATCGTCTCCGCCGGCGCGCGCCGGGACTGCGCCTCCTCCACGAGATGGACGATCTTTGCGATCGTGTTGTCGGCGGCGCCGGTGGTGGCGCGCAGGCGCAGCATCCCGCCCTCGATGATGGAGCCGGCGAAGACCTGGTCGCCGGGCGCTTTGGCGACCGGACGGGACTCGCCTGTGACCGGCGCCTGATCGGCGGCGGCGTGGCCCTCGAGCACGACGCCGTCGACGGCGACGCGTGCCCCGGGGCGCACGAGCACGATATCTCCCGGGGCGATCTCAACGAGCGGCACGGTGACCTCCACCCCATCGCGCAACGTGACGGCCTCCGGCGGCGTGAGCGACATGAGCCCGGTGATGGCACCGCGCGTGCGCTCCAGCGTCGCGACCTGGAGCAGCGTGCCGAGCCCGAAAAGGAAGACGACGAGCCCGGCCTCGGACCACTGCCCGATGGCGGCGGCGCCGATCGCCGCCACGGTCATGAGGACGTTCATGTCGATCTGGCGCGCGCGCAGGCTGAAGAGGGCGGCGCGCGCCACGTAGAAGCCGCCCGCCGTCATGGCGGCGGCGAACAGCCAGGGCGCGGCGGCCGGCGCCAA
>CAIWHY010000562.1 GCA_903912585.1 uncultured Thermoleophilia bacterium
CGCGTTCCGCCGGGCGGCGGCCACGGCCGGCGGTGAGCCGTTCGCCGCGGCCGACTCCGCCTTCGCCTTTCGGGCGCTGCCGCTGCTGCGGCTCGCCGCGATGCTCTGGGAGGGCGACGACGAGTTCCCGGTCCGGGCGCAGATCGTGTTCGACGCTTCGGCCGGCCACTGCTTGCCGGCGGAGGACCTGGCCGGCCTCGGCGGCCTGCTTGCGCGGCGGCTCGTCTCAGCCGCCGGCTGAACAGCCGGCGACCGGCCGCGATCCGGCTGCCGGGGTCGGGCCGCCGCGCTCGGGCCGCCGCGCTCAGGCCGCCGCGCTCAGGCCGCAGCGACCGGCGCGCTCTCGGCAACCTGCGCCCGTGCCGCTTCGATCGTCGCCAGCAGAAGCTCGGGCTCGTCGGTGCCGATCGTGAGCTTCTTGCCGGAGACCAGATGCAGCCTCACGCCTTTGCGGCCCCACGCGTTGTAGAGCAGGCCGTCGGGCGTGAAGCGGATGCCCCAGCCGGCGTACCACGCGGTCTTCGTCGTCTCGGCGCGTTCGATCTGCCGCAGGTCGATGCGGCGTCGCGCAAGGCCGGCGGCGTAGCCGACCGACACGACGGTGTCGTCGACGTCCACCGCGAGGCGGGAGAACGCGACCATCACGCCGACGAACAGCAGCAGCCCCGGCGCGTGCATCCAGAGACGCGGCTTGTGCTTGCGCACGTCGCGGGCGAGTGACCGCAGCTGCGCGATGCTCCCGAACGCGAGCGCCGCGATCATCGGGTAGCCGATCTGCGAATGGTGGTAGGGAAGCTGAACCTCGGGTATGCCGTCCATGGCGGTGTCTCCTCCGGAGGTGCGGGGCCGGGCGCGGCGCTGGCGCCGCGCACCAATACTAGCCCGATGGGACGCGCGGATGAACAGGCTTGGCCCGCGCGTCCCGGGAGACCGGCGCTCCTGGCAGTCTTCTCCGCTTGTGCGCTGATGCACATTCATCCGTCCCGGGTATAAGCGACTTAGCCGAAGGCGGACGCCGTGGAGGGCGTTCGTGACGCCGCACAGAAGGCGGATGAGAGGGCGGGGGATCATGTACTCGATCGCCGACCGGCAGGAGCTGACCAAGCGGGACATGGTGAGCCTCACGATCGAGGCGCCGCAGATCGCGCGCAAGATCGTGCCGGGGCAGTTCGTGGTCGTGCGCGTCAACGAGACCGGCGAGCGCGTGCCCCTCACCGTCGCCTACAAGGACGTCGCCGCCGGCACCATCACCATCATCTTCCAGGTCGTGGGCAAGAGCACGGCCATGCTCGCTTCTCTCGGCGTGGGCGACGCCATCAAGGACCTGTGTGGCCCGCTCGGGGCCCCCGGGACCTTCGACAAGGTCGGCACCGTGGTCGGCATCGGCGGCGGCTCGGGCATCGCGGTCCTGCATCACCTTCTGCTCGGGCACCGCGACGCCGGCAACCGCGTCCTGGGCATCATCGGCGCGCGCGAGAAGGACCTGCTGATCCTCGTCGACGAGATGCTCGGCGTCTGCGACAAGCTGATGATCACCACGGACGACGGCAGCTGGGGCATGCACGGCAAGGTGACCGACGCGTTCAAGGCGCTGGTGGAGCGTCAGGTCCACGTGGACCTGGTCATTGCCGTCGGCCCCCTGGTGATGATGCGCTCGGTCACCGAGATGACGCGCATCTACCGCATCCCTACCGAGGTGAGCCTGAACCCGATCATGGTGGACGGCACCGGCATGTGCGGCGGCTGCCGCTGCACGGTCGGCGGCAAGACCAAGTTCGCCTGCGTGGACGGGCCGCACTTCGACGCCTTCGAGGTCGATTTCGACGAGTTGATCAAGAGGAACCAGATGTACGGGCGCGACGAGCGCACGTCACTGCTCACTTCCATCACGGCGCAGTAGGGGGTGCGGATGACGACCGGGACGGCGACCCGATGACGACGGCCGAGACCGATCTGCTCGTGCTCGAGCAGGAGGGCGACCTCGCGAGCTTCTGCCCGCGCTGCCACGCCGGGCTCGACGTGTACGATGCGCGCACGAAGCGCGTCTGGATCGGGCTCACGGTACGGGTGGGGGAGACGCTCTGCGAGCTCCTCGTCAACCCGCGCCTCGATGCGTTCGAGCACGTGTGCGCAAGCTGCTGGAGCGATGGGACTCTGGCCGACGACGTGCTGTGCCCGCACTGCCAATCGTCGCTGCTCGTGGCGGAGCATGTGTGCCAGGAGTGCGACGCCCCCGTGTTCAGTCTCGAGGTCTCGGTGCGCACGCGCGTGGCCCCGCTGTCGCTCTGCACGCGCGCCGGCTGCCACTGGCATGGCGTCTCCACCTCGGCGCAGGCCAAGATCAAGTCCGCTGCGCCGCGCCAGAAGAAGCCGGAGCAGGACCCGGTGCTGCGCGTGCGCAACTTTGCCGAGGTGAGCTACGGCTACGACGGCGAGCTCGCCGTGGCGGAGGCGAGCCGCTGCCTGCAGTGCAAGAAGCCCGCCTGCGTCGACGGCTGCCCCGTGGCCGTCGACATCCCGGGCTTCGTCAAGCTCATCGCCGACGGCAAGTTCGCCCGGGCAGCCCAGCTGATCCGCCTTCGCAATGCCCTTCCGGCGATCTGCGGCCGCGTCTGCCCGCAGGACGAGCAGTGCGAGGAGGTCTGCCTGCTCGGCAAGAAGGGCGAGGCCCTCGCCGTCGGCGCGCTGGAGCGGTTCGCGGCCGATTTCGAGCGCGAGACCGACCAGGTCAAGCTGCCGCGCCGCGCGCCGCGCACCGGCAAGCGCGTCGCGGTGGTCGGCAGCGGCCCCGCGGGGCTCACGCTGGCCGCCGACCTCGGCGTGCTGGGCCACAGCGTCACCATCTTCGAGGCCCTGCACAAGGCCGGCGGTGTGCTCGTGTACGGCATCCCCGAGTTCCGACTCCCCAAGGCCATCGTGGAGGCGGAGACCGGCAACCTGCGCCGGCTCGGCGTCAAGTTCGAGCTCAACAGCATCGTCGGCAAGCTCTACGGGCTCGGCGAGCTCTTCGACCTCGGGTTCGACGCCGTGTACGTGGCCACCGGCGCCGGGCTGCCCGGTTTCATGGGGCTGCCCGGCGAGAACCTCTGCAACGTCGTCTCGGCCAACGAGTACCTCACGCGCGTCAACCTCATGAAGGCGTACCTGTTCCCGGAGTACGACACGCCGGCGCCCAAGGGGACGCGAGTGGCCGTGGTCGGCGGCGGCAACGTGGCCATGGACTGCGCGCGCACGGCGCTGCGGATGGGCGCGCGCGAGGCGACGGTCGTGTACCGGCGCACGCGCGAGGAGATGCCGGCGCGCGAGGAGGAGATCGCGCACGCCGAGCAGGAGGGCGTGCAGTTCCGCTATCTCGGCAGCCCGGTCGCCTACATGGGTGACGAGCAGCACTGGGTGCGCCAGATGCAGTGCGTACGCATGAAGATGGGCGAGCCGGACGAGAGCGGGCGCAAACGGCCGATCCCGATCATCGGCTCGCACTTCCTGCTCGACGTGGACATGGTCGTCGTCGCCGTCGGGGCCGGGCCCAACCGGGCGCTCTTCGAGAACGCTCCCGGCCTGGAGCGCAACGAGCGCGGCTACATCCGCACCTTCAGCGACTCAGGCCGCACCAGCGTGTCGCGCGTGTGGGCCGGCGGCGACATCGTGACCGGCGCCGCGACCGTGATCCTGGCGATGGGCGCGGCGCGCAAAGCGGCCGACGACATCCACGCCTATCTGGCGGACGGCGAGGGCGCCTGGGCGTGATACCGGGCGAGCCCGCCCGGAGGTGAGGCCGGGCCCGGCGGCGGAG
>CAIWHY010000563.1 GCA_903912585.1 uncultured Thermoleophilia bacterium
ATCGTCGTCGTCCGTCACGGCCACGACCTGCTCGGCGTCTTCCGTCGGCTCCACTGAGAGATGCGGCATGCGCTTGTCCACCGCCGCCGGCAGCCACCAGTTGGCGCGCCCGAAGAGATGCATCATCGAAGGCACCAGGATCGTGCGGAGGATGAAGGCGTCCAAGAAGACGGCCACGGCCAGGCCGATGCCGAACTCTGCGATCACCCTCTGGCCGCCGAAGACGAAGGCGACGAACACGCTGATCATGATCGCCGCCGCAGCCGTGATCACGCGCCCCGTGGTCGCCTGACCGACGATCACCGAGTGGCGGTTGTCGTGCGTGTGCACCCACTCCTCGTGCATGCGGCTCACGAGGAACACCTGGTAGTCCATCGAGAGGCCGAAGAGCACCGCGAGCATGATCACAGGCAGGAACGCCTCCACCGGTCCGGGGCGCCCGAGCCCGAGGAGGTTGGAGCCCCAGCCCCACTGGAAGAAGGCGACGACGACGCCGAACGAGGCGGCGGCGGCGAGCAGGTTCATCACCGCCGCCGTCGCCGGAACCAGCAAGCTGCGGAAGGCTACGAGCAGCAGCAGGAAGCCGAGGCCGATGATCACGCCGATGAACAGCGGCAGCTTGGCCGTGATGATGGCGGCGAAGTCGTCGAAGATCGCGGTCGCGCCGCCGACGTGCACGCGCAGGGTGGTGCCCTGCTCGGCGGCGGGGATCACGACGCTGCGCAGATGCTTGATGAGGTCGCTCGTCTGCACGTCCTGCGGCGCCGACTTCGGTATGACCTCCACGATCGCCACCTTGGCGCCGGGCCTGGAGGGGAAGGGCACCACGGCGGCCACGTTAGGCACCGCCTGCAGCGACTGCGTGAGCTTGCCGAGCGCCGCCGCGTCGGCCGGGGTGCCGACCTCGGCAACGAGCAGCAGGGGGCCGTTCGACCCCGGGCCGAAGCCAGACGCCAGCAGGTCGTAGGCCTTGCGCGTCGTGCTCGCGGCCGGATCGTTGCCGGCGTCCGAGAGGCCGAGGCGCAGGTTGAGCACCGGGCTGGCCAGCGTGAGCATGACGATCACCGCGACGAGCGCCAGGGCGACAGGGTGACGTGAGACGAAGTGCGCCCAGCGCGCCCAGAAGCCAGTGGTGTGTGCGTCCTCGGGACCGCTCTCGGCGAGGCGCCGCCGCTCGCGCCGGCTGAGCACCCGCGTCCCCATGAAGCCGAGCAGCGCCGGCAGCAGGGTGAGCGCCGTGGCCATCGTGAGCAGGACCGTGATGACCGACGCGTACGCGAGCCCGTTGAGGAAGTTCAGCCTCAGGACCAGCAGGCCGAGCAGAGCGGCGCAGACGGTGCCGCCGGCGAACACCACCGCACGACCAGCCGTGTTGAGGGAGCGTACGGCGGCCTCCTCGGGGGTGTGGCCGGCCTTCAGCCCATCGCGATAGCGGGTGATGATGAAGAGCGCGTAGTCGATGCCGACGCCGAGGCCGATGAGCGCGGCCAGCGTGGGGGCGAGGATGGCGACGCTGACGGCGTGCGTGAAGAGGTCGATGGTGAACGTCGCCGTGCCGAGCGCGACCACGGCGGCGATCAGCGGGAGCGCCATGCCCACCAGCGAGCCGAAGGCGATCAGGATGATGATCGCCGCCGCGATGAGGCCGATGGCCTCGCTGTTGGACGGCGGCGTCTGGCCGACCTCCTGGATGGCCTGCCCGCCGATGTCGACCTGAAGCGACCCGGTGTTCGCGGCCTTCACGAGGGCGATGATGTGCTTGACGTCCGCCTTGGGCAGCGACTGGGCCAGCTTGGTGAAGTCCACCGTGGCATATGCCGTCTTGCCGTCGCGGCTGATCTGCGCGGCCCCGGTCGGCACATAGGGACTGCGCACCGCGGCAACGCTCGGGGACGCCGCCACCTTCTTGAGCAGCGTCCCGATCTGCGCCTGCACGGCCGCATCGGTGACCTTCCCGTTGCTCACGTGCCAGACGATGGTGTCGGAGTCGCCGGCCTGTTTGGGGAGCGCGGAAGTCAGCAGCTCCTGCGCGCGCGACGACTCGGTGCCGGGGAGCGAGAACGTGTTGGAGTAGGCGCTCCCCACGACGCGCTCGATGCCGGCGACGGAGAACAGGACGACGAGCCAGGCGATGACGACGATGACGCGGTGCCGGTAGCACCAGCGAGCGAATGAAGCCACGGTGTTCTCCTCGGGGATCGATCCGGTCAGGCCGGCGAAGGCTTGCCTACAGGGCGGGGTCCCACCCACGGCGCCCTGGGCGTGACAGTCTCGCTGCATAGTACCCGCTGGCGCGAGAACGATGCGAGTCGCGCCGTACGTGGGCTCCCATCCAGCGCGGACCCGGCCGCGGCGCCGCGTCCGGGTTGCCTCCGCCCGGGTTGCCGCCGCCCGGGTTGCCGCCGCCCGGGTTGCCGCCACCCGAAATCCCCCAGCCGGCGGGCCTGGTGACGAACACGGCCGCCGCTTCGTAGCGCGGCGACCCGGCGGCAGCGATGGGCATCCGGTCGGCGATCGTGGGGACGCGGACGAACAGCTCCGACCGGCTGACGGCCGCGATCGCCGCGGGGTTCACGTAGACGATCGCGGCCTGCCGCGGCCTCGCCCGCAGGCTGCTCTCCAGTTTCTCGACAACATGTTCCATCAGCTTGGGCGGGAACGGGTTGAAGAGGTACAGCACCAGCGGGTCGTCAGGGAAGGCGAAGTCCTCGGCGTCCATCGCCAGGAGCTGGACGCGGGCCGGGTCGATCGTCTCGGGCCCGTAGGCCGCGATGTTCCGTCGCTCGCTCTCGAGGCACGCCGGCGAGATGTCCACCCCGATCAGCCGGCGGAACGGGTACGACGCCGCGACCATCAGCGGCTTGCCCTTGCCGCAGCCCAGATCGATGAACGTGGACTCTGAGAAGTCGACGCGGACGCTGTCGAGCGCCGCCGTGATCGCGGCGGCGCTGGTCGTCTCGTAGCGGGAGACCAGGTGCCCGCCGCGAGTGACGCCGGGTCCGAGCTCGCGGCCTGCCAGGATCTCGGCCGTGTCGGTGCCGTGCGCTGAGTCGAACCCGTCCCGCGAGAGCTCCGTCAGCTTGCGCCGCCGGAGGCGGCGCGTGGTCAGCGGAGAGAGCAGGTACATCGGCAGCTCGTCGAGGGTGGCGAGGACGCCGAAGTCGCGGATGGACGCGGCGATGAGCCGGAGCGATCTCAAGAGTCGCGCTCGTCGGGGAGGGTGGCGTGCATGGGCGCGGAGGGTCCGGCGGCGGTTCGGAGGAGGCTAGGGAGCGACGACCGGGGCCGAGGTGCTCGCGGCCGGCATCAGGCCGAGCACCCGGGCGGTCGCCCCGCGCAGCGTGACCGTGCCGTAGCTCAGTGACTCCCGGCCCGAGGTGAGCACGACGAGAGAGAAAGCGACGCCGTTCCGCTCGAGCCGGCTCGCCTCGTGCACGACGATGCCGCTCCCGTAGGGCATGTAGCCGCCCTTGAAGAAGACCGTCCACCCTGCCGGCCGCGCCACCTTGGGGATGCCCCAGCAGTGGGCGGGCGTGATGTGCGAGAAGAGGTACCGGACCCAGGTGCGGTACTGCGGCGGCACCAGGGTGTCCATGGAGGCGAAGAGCCGCGCCTGGTCGGCGGCGGTGATCTGCGCCAGCCACCAGTCCGAGCCCACGGAGAAGTGCGTCATGCCCGCAAGACGCGCGCACGCGTGGCAGCCCTGCGTGCCGACGACGCGGAAGATCGCCGAAGCGGCGGCGTTGTCGGACACGATGATCATGCGCGCCAGCGTGGCGCGCGTCGCCGTCGAGATGCTCGGGTGCGTGCGCAGGTAGTAGACCAGCATCATCGCTTTCACGACGCTGGCCGAGGCGAAGCGCAGGTCCAGGTTGTAGCCGCGCAGCAGGCCGCCGTCGTCGACGACGGCGAAGCCTACGGCGCCGCTGCGTGTCTGCAGCCACTTCGCGGCGCTCTCGATGTCGGCGGCGGCCGGGAAGACGGGCAGCACGCGCAGGCGGTCCTCGTGCCACGCGACCTGCGGGACGCCCAGCGAGTCGACCACCTCGACGTGGTAGCGGTAGGTGCCGGGCGCGAGGTCGCACTGGAAAGAGTACGACAGGTCCGTGCCGGTCGCCACAGGGTCGAGGATCGGGAAGGCGGCGACGGTGACGCCCTGCCGCGTGGTGATCACCGCCGTGGCCGTGGCCAGGGGCGCCGCCGCGTCGTCGATGCGATAGGGCAGCGTCGCCTCCGAGCCGGCGACGACGTCCACCTTGGCGAGCGCGTAGGTCTGCGGCTCCGGCGGCGACGGCGTGGGTGACGGCGACAGCGTGTCCGCCGGTGACGGCGCGGCGGCCGGGGCGGCGCCGGCGAACCCCGCGGCGACGCCCACGGCCGCAAATGCCAGCAGGGCGGCGAGCAGGACAGCCGCGGCGAGGGCCGGCAGGATCCCGGCGGCTACGTGTCTGGAGGGTGCTGGCTGCGTCACGACGGCTTGTCTCCTCGGGCGGCGCGTCCTCGGGGCTGCGCCCGACTGTACACCCGCGGGCGCGGCCGCGCCTCGCGCCCGCGCCCTGACCGGAAGCGCGACGCCAGGCGGCCGACGAACGGCCGCCGGCGCCGGCGCCACTACCGGCGGCGGGAGGTTACGCGGCGTGAACCCTCTGTTGCGCTCCCGTTAAGCATGCCTCCACGGCGGGCTGCGCCGCTGTCGGCGAGGGCATGGCTCCTGTAAAGTGCCGGAGGTCGCGGGCACTTGCGGACCCGAGGTCAGAGGCACGTGCGGGCATCCCGCACCGGCCTCGTCAGGATCGCGCCGCCGACGTTGGGAGCAAGAGGATCTTGAGAGCGAAGTACCCTGTCACGACGATCGCTGGAGCCGCCTCGATCGCCATCTGCGTCTCGCTGGCCGGCGCCGCCTACGTCTTCTATCCGTGGGCCTTCAGCCCCATGACCAACTGGATCAGCGATCTCGGCAACACGTGGCTCAACCCGCGTGGCTCGATGCTGTTCCGCGCCGACATGGTCGCGGTCGGCATCGGGCTCTCGATCTTCTTCCTCGGCCTCCGCGCCCTCACTCACGGTCAGAGCCTGCTCACCAGGATCCTCATCGTGATGGCGCAGCTCAGCGGCCTCGTGGCGTCGCTGGCGCTGGCGATGACCGGGGTCTTCTCGGAGAACCAGGCGAGCGCACACGCGCTCTGGGCCACGGTCCTCTTCGTCTCCCTGGCGGTGACGGTCATGATGCTGGGGTGGGGCGTGCTCTCCCACCCCGGCGTGCCGACCTGGATCGGCTACTTCGCGCTCGCCGCCTTCGCCGTGGACATCGTGTCGGTCGTGGCCAGGAGCTACTGGCTCGAGTGGGTCGCCGTGCCTCTGCTCCTCGTGATCGTGGCGCAGGTCTCCTACGGCACCCTGAAGGTCACGCGGGCGGGCGCCGGCCGCGAAGCGGGCGCCGGTGGCGAAGCAGGCGGCGGTCGCGAGGCGAGCCCCGCCGTCGCCGCGTCCGTCGAGTCCTGAGGCCGGGGTGAAGACCGAGCGGAGCCGGCGCCGGCGGCAGGTCCGCCGCCGGCGCGTCGCCCTCCTCGCCGCGGTGTTCCTGATCGTGCTGCTCGTACCGACGACGATCTCCTACGCCGAGAGCATGGAGCAGCCGTCGAGCGTGCCGTGGACCGTCCGCACCGTCGAGTGGGTGCGCAACAACCACGGCGCCTGGGTCGTAGACTTCGTCGAGCGGACCTACTACTCGCTGACGGCTCCCCAAGCCGGCGGCCCAGGGCTCTCGACGCTGCCGGGCGTCGCCGCGGGTCAGGGCGAGAACGGCGGCGCGACCAGGGCCGGGGCCGGCAACGGGACCGGCGGCTCCCAGTCCGCGTACACGCCGCCGCCGGTGAAGCCGGCGATCAGCCCGGCCCTCGCCGGTGAAGGCGCGTGGCATCCGGTGGGCCGGAGCGTCGGCGGCGTCTACCCGATCCGCACGACCGTGTTCCGCAACGAGGCGGCGTACCCGCGGATCGTCACCTACGCCGCGTGGATAGACCACTCGCTGACGCAGCTCGCCCTCTACCCCGGCCGCACGGAGCCGCCGCAGGGCTCGCCGCGCGGCCCGATGATGGTGCCGCGCGACCAGCGCAGCCGCCTGCTCGCGGTCTTCAACAGCGGCTTCAAGTACGCCGACGGCCACGGCGGCTTCGCCGTCAACGGCCACGTCTACGAGCCCTTCAGCGCCGGGCTCGGCACGCTCGTCGGCTACACCGACGGCCACCTCGACATCGTGCGCTGGCCCGGCGGGCCGCCTCCGGCCGACGTCGTCTACGCGCGCCAGAACCTGCCGATGATCGTCGACCACGGCCGGCCGAATCCCGACCTGAACAACAACAGCGCGCAGTGGGGCGTGACGCTGGGCAACTCCATCCGCGTCTGGCGCAGCGGCGTGGGCGTGGACGCGCGCGGCAACCTGATCTACGTGGCCGCGCCGGAGCAGACCGTGATGTCTCTCGCGTCGGCGCTCATCCGCGTGGGCGCGGTGCGCGCGCTCGAGTTCGATATGAACGTGTACTGGCCGACCTTCACCTACTTCCGCCGGCCCGGCGCGCACTCGCCGGTCAAGTACCTTCCCAACGCCCAGGATCCCGGCATCGACCGGTACCTCACGCCCGACGACCGCGACTTCTTCGCCGTCTACACGCGCGCCGGGAGCAGGAGCCTCGCCACGCCGTTCAAGTGACAGCGTTCGAGTGACGGAGGCTGGGTCCGGGGACTCGCCGGTCCCGGCGCCCGAGCGGCCGCAGACTACAGCAGCGGCTGCACCACCCAGGCGCCGCCCCCGGACATCCAGCCGACGAGGCCGTAGGTGGTGGCCGACGACGAGGCGTAGGCGAAGTCGCCGGTGGCGGGATTCCCGGAGCCGGCGCCCCCTCCGCCCCCCTGCATCTGGGCGCTGATGAAGTTCACGTTGCTGCCGTTCCAGGCGCGCAGGCCGGCGCCCCCGCTCGCGTAGGTGCTGTCGGTGAAGTCGAGCACCGAGGCGCCGTCCACCGTCACCACGATGTGGCTGCCGACCGCGGAGATCTTGTGGTCGTGGGGCAGGGAGTTGATGGTGGCGACAAAGCCGCTGCTCATGCTGGCGGTGGCGAGCGGCGCCGACTCGACCCCGTTCACCCACTTGCGGACGACGAACTTGTTGCCGAGGCCCGGATCCACCTGGAAGCAGTAGCCCGCGTCGATGCCGAGAGGAGTGGTCGTGCCGTTGCCGGCGTTCACCGCGGGCATGCCGTCGGAGCGGAAGAAGATGCCCAGTCCGGGCCCGCTGTTCAGTTGCGCCTCACCTGGAGCTGCGTGTCCGTCCAGCTGGTGCTGCCGAAGAGGGCGGTGCTGCCGAAGAGGGCGGTGCCGCCTGTCGCCTGGCCGGTCTTGTCCGTCGGCGCCACGAGCTGGCCGTTGACGATGTTCCAGGTGCCGGTCCCGCCCACCCGGGCGGTCAGCCCCGCCATGCTGGCGAAGTTCGTGTTGAAAAGGACACCGCTGCCGGTGTTGGCCATGGGCTTGCCGGTCCACGGGTTGAGGGGCCACGCGTCGAGGTACTTGTTGCCGAGGTTGTCGGCGCTCTTGTCGCTCGGCGTGTCGGTCACGTACTCGGTGGCCGGCCAGGCGCCGTTGTTGTCAGCGGCGTAGCTCACCACGGCGACCTGGATGCTGTGCACGCCCTCCTTGACGGCCGCCTCCTTGGCTTTGCTCCGCTGACTGAGGTACATCGGGACGGCGATCGCCGCGAGGATGCCGATGACGATCACCACGATGAGCAGCTCGATGAGGGTGAAGCCCGCCGCCGCACGTCTTGCGTCCCGTTCCACTGCCGACCCCGTTCCTGAACATCGATGAGTCCTGGTGAAAGGAATCGGCAGACGGCGGACCATGGCGAGAGAACAGCCGTCTAGGGAATCGCACTCAGTCCGCCGGGAAGCGGGCAGGGACTCGTAGGGAGCCCGCCGCCCGCGCATTCGCGAGGCGGCCTGAGAGCGGAGGCCGGCACCTACTTGATCAAGCCGGCCTCGTGCGCCCCCGCGCCCATCAGGTCCCTGGACGCCCCGACCACGTACGGCCACGTGAAGTGGTCGACGGTATCGGTGCTCTTGTGGTTCCAGGGGCTGTACTGGTTGAAGTCCTCGATCACCATGATCGCCGGGTAGCCCTGCTTCCAGAACGAGCCGTGGTCGCTCTTGGCTTCCTAGAACTTGATGAGCACCGCGTCCAGACCGCTCGCGGTGCTGCTCTCCTGCCCGACGGCGTACCTGGCGTTCGCGCCGACGGTGACCGCGGTGCACTTGCCCTTGCTGGTCGAGCTCCCGGGGCCGACGTAGTCCAGCGGCGCCGTCACCGGCCAGGACGGGCTGTAGCGGACCATGAAGGCGCTCGGGGTCGACATGGAAAGTGCGGACGGCGGCTCAGCGGTTTGCGTCCAGCCGCCGGCCAGCACGCTGCCTCCGGAGCCTACGGCGAGCGCGTCGAACTCGGCCCATCCGGGATCGGTGATGGCGCTCAGGAAGATGCTGCGCCAAGCAGTGCCGCCGTTCGCCGAGACGCCGGCGATGTAGCCCTGGATGCCGCCAGATTCGTTGGCCATACCGGCGGCGATCGGCGCGCCGCTGCCGTCGAGGCCGGCCGCCTCGGGCCACGCCCCGGAGTCCGAACGACCGGTGAGCGCCTGTGACCAGATGCGGCTGCCGCTGGACGCGGAGTACTTGGTGAAGAACGCCCCATTCCTGGCTGCGCCAGAATAGCGCCAGCCGGAGACGATGACCCCTCTGCCTCCCGGCACGCCACAGTACATGACGGCCGCTCCTGCCGTGGCCCTGGCCAGTCTGTCGACGATGAGCCAGCGCCTCGCACCGGTGCCACCGTAGCTGATGGTGACCGCACTTGGCAGGCCGGACTTCCCAGGGATCTTGGCCTTGAGCCTGGATTCGCCGGTCACGTAGACGCTGCCGACAGCATCCACGGCGACGCCGCGCGCCTCGTCGAAGCCTCCGGGACCGGCGAACCTCCGCACCCAGGCGCGGGATCCGTTCGCGCGCACCTTGATGGTGACGTAGTCACGGCTGGTGCCTTTGCCGACCGAGGCGCCGACCACGAGAGCGTTCCCTTTGGCGTCGAGCGCCAGGCCATTGACGTAGTCCTCGCGGTGGCCCGGACCGTCGTACGTCGTCTTCCACAGGAGGGCTCCGGCCGGCGAGTACTTGAGCACCAGGATATCGCTGCCCTTGCCTCTCAGGTCCGGCACGCCCACCGTGCCAGCCACGATGACGTTGCCGGCGGAGTCCACGGCGATCTTGCTGGCGGAAGCGCCGGTCACACCGTGCGCCACGAAGGTCCGGACCCACTGCCGGTTCATCGTGCCGTTGTCATCGCGGTACTTGACCAGCAGGAGTCGTCCGCCGGAGCCAGGGGCGAACGTGGTTCCGGGGGCCTCGGTGAAGCCGGCGGCGTAGACAGCGCCGGCGGGGCCGGTGGCCACGGCGGTGAAGCCGTCGTTCGCAGCCGCCCCGTAGTGATCCGACCAGACGATCGGGAGGGGCAGCGCATGTGCGACTGGGGCCGCGAAGAGGATGAGGAGCGCCGCCATGGCGGCAAGACCTCCGACCAGACGTGAATGGTGCATCGTGCTGCCTCCTTTCGTGACCGGGCGCTTCTGCCCGGTCTCGAGGCGGGCGCCTTGACGACGCCTTGGCCGCTGGTCGGCCGTGCCGCCCCCATGCAGCGGCTTCACGACCCTACCACTGGCCTCGCAGAGCAGGTCAAACCGGGGCCGGGCGCAGCGGGCGCGACCAGACTAGAGGCGCCCACCACCGATCCCGTTCACGCCTTCCCGGACGAGCTCCCGGACCAGACGCGCCCGGTCGATCTGCTGCACGGTGCAGCGCTCTTCGTTCGCCATGGCAGCTCCCACGCCGGCACTCTGACCCATGACCATGCACTGCGGCATCCCGCGTCCAGACGCGTATGCCTTCAGGTCGACCGACCGTGCCCGCCCGGCGAACAGCAGGTTCTTGATCTTCCGCGGCACGAGGGTCCGGAAGGGGATCGTGTAGTACTCCCCCTTGGGCAGCGCCGCCTCGTGGGAGTAGACACTCGAGCTGTCGTCTCTGAAGACCTCGTCCAGGGGGCTGTCGCAGGCCACCACACCGTCTTCGAACTTGGTGGCCGCAGTGATGTCGGCAGCCGTCAAGCGATAGAGCCCCTCCGGCCTCCGCGTCTCGCGCACGCCGAGGCTCGGTCCGATGTCGGCGACGTGGCTGTGTTCGAATCCGGGCATCTCTTCCCGGCAGAACCGCGCCAGCTGCATCACGTAGCGCCTGGCCACCTGGGCACCCTTCGCCACGCTGCGCGGGTCGGTGCCGTCCACGCCGGTCACGGTGACGGTGTTGAAGAACACCGTCCCCTCCCGGAAGCCCTTGAGCAGGTAGATCTGCGGCATCGTCCTCGGCAGGCGACCAGCGGCGATGCCGCGCTCCGCGTACTGCGTGAAGTACGGGTCGAAGCCCGGTGGGAACGCCCTGTCCCAGTCGACGCCGAGCATGAAGAACGTCAGCGTCGCGCCCATCATCCTGCCTTCGTCGTCGCCCATCTGGCTGGGGACGCCGGCCGCCGCGGCGATGTCGCCATTGCCGGTGCAGTCCACGTACACGCCGGCGCTGAAAGGCTCGACGCCGCGCGTCGTGGCGACGTCGACGTGGACGATCTCGTCTCCCGTCACCTCGACGCGACACGGCAGGTGGTTGGCCAGCACCTCGACGCCCGCCTCGCGCAGCATGTCGTAGAGAAGGGAGAGTGCGTACTCGTGGTCGTACACCACTTCGTCGCCGAAGTTCTCGAGGTCGCAGGCGCGTCGCTCGGCGAGCGGAGGATCGTGGTCGAAGAGTCGGCCGACGAACTCCTCGAAGAACCCGCCGACGCTTGTACCGCACGGGTAACCCGACCCCAGCATCATGCCGGGACAGCAGGACATGACGCCGCCGACCACGCTCTGGAGCTCGATCAGGCGGACAGTCTGCCGCCGCCTCGCCGCCGCGACGGCGGCGGCGATCCCCGCCGGGCCGGCGCCGAAGACGAGGACGTCCGCTTGGTGCACATCGCGGTACGGTCTCATGGACGCGCCCTGCTCTCCTGTCGTCGCCGGTCGCTCGGGGCCGCACCCCGCCGAGCGCTCGCTGACGAGGAGGTGCGGTCCGCCTCAAGGGAGCTTACGTCCATCGGCTCCGGCGTGCACATGCGGCCGGCCGGCAGCCGGCCCGGCGGGGGACCGCCACATGCCCGCGATGCTCGCGCGCCCACCCGGGGCTGCTGGTAGCATTGCGGGGTCGTGAGCGTCGGAAGAACAGGAGAGCGATGCTGGGTCCGTTGATAGACGCGATGGAGCATGCGGTCTTTGAACTCAGGGGCATGCCGGAGAAGGCCGTCCAGGTCTACCACCACAACGATTCCGACGGCCTCACCTCCGGCGCCATCCTCACGCGGGCGCTGGAACGGCAAGGGTTCGCGGTCAAACGCTTCTGCCTGGAGAAACCGTATCCCGCCGTGCTGGAAAAGGTCTACGAGCAGAGCGGCAAGACCCTCATCTTCGCCGACTTCGCCGGGAGGATCGCCCCGCTGCTCTCGGATCTGAACCGGGGAAGAAACCTCACGCTGATCCTCGATCACCACGTCGCCGAAGCTTCGACCGACGCGCGGGTCCTCAATCTCGACCCCGATCTCTTCGGCTTGAAGGGCGACAGGGACATCTCGGGTTCGACGACCTGCTACCTGTTCGCGCGCGCCCTGGACCCGGCCAACCGCGACATGGCTCACATCGCCGCCATCGGGGCGGTGGGCGACGGCTTCTTCGTGGACGGCGCATTGGTGAGCGAGAATCGTGCGGTCGCGATGGAGGCCGCAGCGCAGGGCCGGATCGAGATCAGGGAGCACGAGGCCGGTGAGCAGTACCTCTTGAACCGGCCGGAGGGCCAGGTGGACGTCGTCGAGTCCGGCGACTACCTGGACGTGCTCGGTGGAGTCGGCTACTACCAGGGCGGACCGGACATGGGCGTCAAGGTGTGCCTCGAGGGGGCCTCGCCGGGGTCCGACCGGATGGTCGAAGAGCTCAAGGCGGTCAGGACGAAGATCTTCGACGAGGAGACCGCCAGGCTCCAGGCGGGCGGAATGAAGCAGGCGCCCCACATCCAGTGGTTCCATCTCGAGGACCGCTTCTTCCCGATGGGCGTCAAGATGGTCGGCGCATTCTGTGATGCCATCAGGTTCACCGACCTCATCGACCCCGGCAAGTACCTCGCTGGATTCCAGATCGTCCCCGATGAGATCCCCGGCATCGGCTCGATCAGCTTCGGCCAGGTGAAGGTCTCCATGAGGGTCGCGCCGGTGATGGAAGAGGAGATCAGGGCGGGCCGGGCGATGGGGCTCAACGTCCTGCTGCCCGAGGCGACGAGCAGGCTCGGGGGGTTCTCGGACGCCTGCCACAGCCTGACGGCGGCCACCACGGTGGCGATCGGCAAAGAAGAGCAACTGATAGATGAAATGGAAAGCATCCTCACGGGAGAGTCGCATGGCTGAAGGGCGCGGTTTCGGAAAGACGATCTTGCTCGGCGATCAGTTCGTCCTCGACGAAGTCCCGGCGATCGTCTCGTCGATCTCCTACGAGACCGTGACGACGGTCGAGCGGATCGACGGCGAGGGGTGGGTCCTGCGGGACGAGCGCATCGAGGTCCCGGGCTACAAGCAGAGCAAGAAGGCGCAGCAGGCGCAGTCCATCGACAGGGTCCTCGAGGTCATGGGCGTCGACGTGAAGAAGACGCCGATCAGGATCACCGTCGGGGGAACGCTCCTGGCCGGGAGCGGGGTGGGCGCCAGCGCCGCCATCTGCGTCTCGCTGGCGCGCGCCCTGGACGCCGAGTTCCAGTTGGGCTGCTCGATCGAGGAGATCAACCGCGCCGCCTGGCAAGGGGAGTTCCCGTACCACGGCGTGGCGAGCGGCGTCGACAACACCGCCTCCACCTACGGCGGCCTGCTGCGCTTCTGGCTCAAGGACGGGCAGCAGAACTTCGAGCGGATCAAGAGCCCGGAGGCCTTCGAGGTCGTACTGGCCAACAGCGGCGTCAGCGTCAACACCGCGGCGCTGGACGAGTTCATCGACGCACAGAAGACGGGCGACCCCGAGCTCTTTGCGGCGCGCCTCGGCACCATCACGGCGCAGGGCCTCGGCATGCAGAAGGCGCTCGAGGCCGGCGACCTGCGCACCGTGGGCAGGATCGCCTCGGACAACCACCAGCTGCTCGCCGAGATGGGGATGTCGCACGAGATCCTGGACGGAATGTGCAGGACCGCCCTCGAGAACGGCGCCTTCGGGGCCAAGGTCACGGGCGGCGGCAGAGGCGGCTACATGGTCTCCATCACCCCCGGGCGAGAGCTCCAGGACGCGGTCGCGGCGGTCTTCGAGAAGGCCGGCCACAAGGTCATCCGGGCGACGATCGGCGGGAGTTGATCCCGGGCGAGCCCCTTTCTGTGAACCTGCCTGCCGCCGGCGCCGGCGGCAGGCAGGCGACGCCTTGAGCGGCCTGCCCACACCAGAGCGCTTCTATGCCGGGTACATCTTCGACCTGGACGGGACGGTCTACCTGGGGGACGCCCTGCTGCCCACGGCCGGCGAGACCCTGACGGCGCTGCGCGCGCGCGGCGTGCGCACGATCTTCGTCTCCAACAACCCCACGCACGCACGCGAAGACTACGCCGCCAAGCTCACCCGTCTGGGCGTGCCGACCTCCGTCGAGGACGTCCTGACTTCGACGCTCGTGATGGTGGATTTCCTCAAGCGGCGCATGCCCGGCGCCCGCTTGTTCGTCGTCGGCGAGGAACCACTCTGTGCGGAGCTGCGCCGTGGCGGGTTCGAGCTGACGGAGCAGGCCGACGAGGTCGACGCCGTGATCGCCAGCTTCGACCGCACGCTGGTCTACCGCAAGCTGCAGATCGCCTTCGACGCCATCCGGGCCGGGGCACACTTCTTCGCCACCAACCCCGACAGCTTCTGCCCTGTCCCCGGCGGCGGCGAGCCCGACTGTGCCGCCATCATCGCCGCCATCGAGGCATGCACCGCAACGCGCGTCGAAGCCGTGGTCGGCAAGCCGTCCACCTACATGATCGACGCCGCCGCGCACCTCATGGGCCTGCCGGTCGCCGACTGCCTGATGACCGGCGACCGGCTGGAGACCGACATCCTGATGGGTCGCGAGGCCGGCATGGCCACCGCCTTGCCGCTCACCGGCGCGACCCCCGAGTCCGCCCTCGCGGGCTCACCGATCCAGCCGACCTACGTGCTGCGCCGCCTGGGCGACCTGCTGCCGGGCTGACGTCACCGCCCTTTCGCCCCAGCGCTGCGCAGCGGTGAGGCCAGGCGTTCGTGCTCGCGCCTAGCTCGGCGTGCTCAGCCTACGGCGTCTGCGGCATCTGGCGAGAGCGACGGATCGGACTCGACGTCAGCAGCGCGACTCCCCGGACGGTCTCCTGGGGCCACTGCCAGAACGGGCACTGACCGTACCGACGCCTGGACGGGATCGCCGGCTGAGAACTGCGTAGCCTCGGCGCTCGGCATCTGCACGAGCACCAGCGCGTCGGTGACGAGCCGGACCCGGAGCATGCAGATCGAGCCGCGGAAGCTCACCATCGCGATCCGCCCGTTGCCGTCGTCTCTCGGCGTCACGTGCATGGCCTCGGGCCGCACGAGCACCGTCACCTCGCCCGACTCCACCGATCCCTCCAGCAAGGGGACGCGTGTGTCCAGCACGGCGACCGTGCCGTCCTTCGCCACGCCCGGCAGCCTGTTCGTCAGGCCGATGAAGTCCGCGACGAACTCCGTGCGCGGCCTCTCGTAGATCTCCGTCGGCGGCCCGATCTGCTGCAGCCGACCGTAGTTGATGACCGCGACGCGGTCGGCGAGGGTCAGCGCCTCTTCCTGGTCGTGGGTCACGAACACGGTCGTCGTGCCGATCTCGAGATGGATGCGGCGGATCTCGTCGCGCAGCTCGCCGCGCACCTTGGCGTCCAGGGCCGAAAGGGGCTCGTCGAGGAGCAGGACTCTGGGCTCGATCGCCAAAGCGCGCGCCAGCGCGACGCGCTGCTGCTGCCCGCCGGACATCTGGCTCGGGTAGCGATCGGCGTAGCCCGCGAGGCCCACGAGGCCGAGCACTTCCTCCGCCTTCTGCCGCCGCGCCCGCTTGCGGACCTTGCGCATGCGCAGCCCGAAGGCAACGTTGTCGCGCGCCGTCATGTTGGGGAACAGGCTGTACGCCTGGAAGACCATTCCCATGTCCCGCCGGTTCGCGGGCAGGCGGCGGATGTCCTTGCCGCCCACGAGCACCTCGCCCGAATCCGCGTCATCCAACCCGGCGATGATCCTGAGGGCTGTCGTCTTGCCGCAGCCCGAGGGCCCGAGAAAGGCGACGAACTCACCCGGCGCGATGTCGATGGAGAGCTCGTCCAGTGCGCGCGTGGGGCCGAACGACCGGCGCAGCCCGACGAGCTGCACCCCGACGCCGGACCCATCCGCGCGGGCCGCGCCCTTAGCTGTGTCTGTCTCGGGAGTCACTCGTACAGATCTCCTTCTTCGAGTCCGGCCTCGATTGCCGTGGCGCGAGCGGCGCGCCGGCGACCGGCGCCGACGGTCGACACGATGAACAGCAGGACGAAGCCGAACAGCAGTGCGGCCAGCGACACGGCGACCGCCACCTGGGCGTTGTCCTGGCCCACCTGGTTGACGATGACCTGGAGCGTGTCGTAGACGAGCAGGGACGAGATCGTGAACTCGCCGAGGACGAGTGCGATCGACAGTACCGCCGCGGAGAGCAGCCCTGCGCGGATGCTCGGCACGACGATGCGCAGAAAGACCTGCAGCCACGAGGCGCCGAGGCCCCGCGCGGCTTGCGCGAGCGTCTCGATGTCGATGGACCGCAGGCTCGCGTCGATCGAGCGATACGCGTAGGGCAGCACCAGGACTACGTAGATGAACGTCAGCACAAGCGGCGACTGACCGATGACGGGCATGAGCCGAGAGTACACAGGCGCCAGGCCGACGACGATCACGATGGCCGGGATCGTCAGCGGCAGCAGGCTGATGAACTCGATGACGCGCCGCATCTTCGGCACCCGCAGGTGCACCCAGACCATCGTAGGCGCGAGCAGGAACAGCATCACGACCACCGTCAGCGCCGCAAGCTCGAGTGACAGCACGATGGCGCTCATCACGGAGGGGTTGTCGGCGATGCCCTTCCAGCCGAGCGCGGTGCGCTTCCAGGCCATCGCCGTCGGCGTCTCCCGCGTCGAGAACTCGAGCATCGCGACGAGCGGGATCAGGAGGTAGCCGCCGACGACCACGAAGATGACCCAGCGCAAGACGTTGCGGAGGAGACTCCGGCGACCGATGCTTGAAGCTCGCGCCGTCATTGGACGCGCCACTTGGACGAACGCTGGAGCAGGGCGTAGATCGTCATGACGACGGCGACGACGACGACCATGCCGAGGGCCAGCGCCTTGCCCATGTTGGCCTGACCGACCATGACCTCGCTCGAGATGAAGGTGCGGATCTGCAGCGGCACGATCGGGTCACCCTGGCTCAGGAGGGCGGCCGCCGTAGCGTAGGCGGAGAAGGCACTGACGAACAGCAGCAGCAGCGCCGATATGAAGCTGGGCGCGAGGATCGGACCGGCAACGTACCGCCAATACGCCCAGGAGCCCCCGCCGAGGTTGGCCGAAGCCTCCTGCCACTGCGGCTGCAGGTTGTCCAGAGCCGGCAGGAAGATGAGCACCATCAAGGGGATCTGGAAGAACGTGTAGACGATGCCGAGCCCAAACAAGGTGTAGATCCAGGTGGCGCTGCTGTAGGGATCCAGCCCGAAGAAGTGCGCCGCCGCCAGCGTGAGCAGCCCGGTGTAGCCGTAGGTCGCGAGAAAGGCGAAGGTGAGCATGACCCCGCCGAACTGCGCCAGTACCCCGGATGCCGCCACGACGACGCGCCGCAGTACGCCTCTGGGATTGCCCGTGGCGACCGCCCAGGCAAGCAGCCCACCCGCCACGGCGCCGGCAAGGGCCGTCGCCAGCGAGAGTTCGATGGAGGCCTTGAAAGCGTTGAGGATCGTAGCGTTGTGCACGAGTGTGGACACGTTGGCCAGCGTCAGGCGCCCGCTGTCGCTCCGGAAGGCGCCGACGACCACGATGGCGGTCGGCCAGAACAGCCAGATCGCGACGTAGACAAGGAACGGGGTGACCCCAAGATAACGGAGGCCGCCTCTGACTCGCCCCCTCCTGCCTCCTCCACGGGAGCGCCCAGTGGCGCTCGCGAGTGCGGCGGAGCCGGCCACGCCGCCGGGGGCGGCAGAGCCGCCCCCGGCAACGCTGAGACCGGAGTCTCGACTGCTTTGTGTCAACTTAGATCTTGCCCCAGTTGGCCTGGAGGTAGGTGACGGCCTTGGTCAGCTGTGCCGGCGAGAGCTGCACCGGAGTACCGACCACCTTCGGCTGCTTCTTGAGGGCGGCCTTGTCGATCGTGCCGGCCTTGGTCATCGCGGCTTGGAGGACGGGGTGGGCACCGCCGCGCAGGAACCAGTTCTGGCCGGTGGTGCTGAAGATGAACTCCTCCCAGAGCCGCGCCGCGGCGGGATGGGGGCAGTTCTTGACGATCGCCTGCTGGTAGTAGCTGGTGACGATGTCGTTGGCGGGGATGACCCACTTCCAGTGAAGGTTCGGGTAGGCCGCCGCCGTGCCTGCATGGTTGTAGTCCCAGTCGATGACGATCGGCGTCTGCCCGGAGGCTTCCGAGGCCGGCGTCGGGTCGACCGGCAGGAGGTTGCCGGCTGCCTTGAGCTTGTGGAAGAAGGTCACGCCTTGGTTGATGCTGTTGGCCGAGCCACCGTTGGCGATGGACGCCATGACGACGCCGTTGAGGGCTGCGGAGGCGGTGAGCGGGTTGCCGTTGAGGGCGACCTTGCCCTTGTAGATGGACTTGAGCAGATCGTTCATCGTCTTGGGCGGCGTCTTGATGATGTTGGCGGAGTAACCGATCGCCTCATAGCCCGTGTAGTCGTCGTACCAGAGCGCGTTGGCGGCCTTGAGGCCCTTGGGGATCTGGTTCCACACGGCGACCTTGTAGGGCGCCCAGAGGGAGAGGTTGGCGGCCATGATGGCCGGCGCCAGGTCGACGACGTCCGGCTGACGGTTGGTGCCCTTCAGCGCCTTGACCGCGTCGACTTCCTGCTGGCTGTTGCCGTCGGGATTCGCGGAGACGATCTTGATGTGGTACTTGGCCTGGAAGGCCGAGATGATCTTGCCGTAGTCGGCCCACGTCGGAGGAAGGGCGATGACGTTGAGCGTGCCTTCCTTCTGCGCGGCCTTGACGAGGGCAGCCATGCTGCCGAAGGCCTGCGCGGACTGCGCCGTCTGCGGATTGAAAGCGGTGCGCGCGGACTTGCGCGCCGACGACGCATATGAGGCAGACACGAGCACGAGCAATGCGACGAAGACGACGCCGAGCGAGAGCAGCGTCATCCTGCGAAAGCGTGATGCGGACATGAGTCCTCCAGTTGCAGATTCGGTACCGACTGAGCCAGCCACCATTTTAGGCTGGCTGACTACCCCCCTCAGTGTCAATAGCATCCCTCCCTTGACGCTCGTCGGTCCGCGACTCCTCGCCGCCTCAGCCCGCTGGCAGCGGCCGCGCCTTCTGTTGTGCACGTTGCACAGTCAGTAGCTTTGTCAGACCCCCGTTGCCTCGAGAAGCCGCGTCCCGTTCAATCCGCCACCGGGCGAGCGGTAGATCTCCCCCGGCTTCGCGGCGCGACCGAGCACGATGTCGGCGTGAGCCTTGTAACCGACGGGGATGAGCAGGCCGATGCTCTGCGATCCGCCCGGGGCGGCACTGCCGGCGGCGGAGAGCGTGCCGATCTGGCTCGCTCCTGCCGGGGTGCCCATGTAGACGACCGAGCCGACCATGCCTGGCGGGACCGGGGCCAGCTTGAGGTGGATGTTGAGATTGTGCGCGGTGAAGGCGGCTTGAAGCTGCTGCGCCGCGGCGTCGGGGTTCACGACCGTGGCCACGATGTAGCTGCCAGAGCTCCGGAAGGCGACGGGGCCAGGCGCTGAAGGCGCACGGTGCACGCCCGCGGCGAAAGCGAAGCCGGCCGCCACCGCGACCACCGCAGCTGCCGCCGCGGCCAGGGCGAAGCGAGCCCGAGGGCGTGGGCGCCTGGCGTGGGGACTCGGCCCAAGGCGCGGCGCATCGCTAGCCCGGCGAAGTGCGTCGATGGTGACGACTTCTTCGAGCAGGGCCTGAGCGGCCGGACTTTGCGACAGGGCGACCAGTCGATCGTCGCGGGCGCGGCCCAGCTTGGCCACGGCGTCGTCGATATGGTCGTCTCGATCGCTCATGAGTGCTCCCTGCCCGGACGAGCTGGAGCCCGCCCATACAGTACATGTCCGGCAGCGGCCGCCGGTTGCAGTACGGGTGCGCCGGCCGGAGCGGCTGCCGCGGGGAGACTCGCGCCCGTGTCTGTGCCAGACGGAGCATGGTCGGAGGCCGGCGCCACGGAAGGACTCGAGGCGGCGGGCGCCGCGCCCACGTCGACGCCCTGCCGGGCC
>CAIWHY010000564.1 GCA_903912585.1 uncultured Thermoleophilia bacterium
CGGCCGGCCGGCCGGCCGAGGATGACTTCTCGTGGGAGAGCGGCGCGCGGCGGCAGCCGGCCGCGCCGCGGCCCTCGGCGCCGATCGATCGAGACCCTCCCGCCGCAGGCGCCGCCGACGCCCCCACGGCCGAGGAGTAGGACGTGGGGCGAGACACGGGCAGAGTCGCCTTCCTGGGCCCGGAGGGCACGTTCACCGAAGAGGCCCTCCTGGCCAGCGCGGCCCACGGCGACCTCGCCCCGTTCCCGTATCCCTCGATCCAGGACGTGCTCATCGCCGTCGCCGAGGGCGAAGCCGAGCTCGGCCTGGTGCCCATCGAGAACTCCCTCGAGGGCTCGGTCGTGCTCACGCTCGACCTCCTGTCCTCGGGCTTCGACGAGCTCGAGATCGCGCGCGAGATCACCCATCCGATCCGTCATCAGCTCATCGCCCGCCGCGAGCTCCAGCTGGAGGAGATCACCAAGGTCGTCAGCATCCCCATCGCCTACGGGCAGTGCCGCACCTTCATCCGCGAGCACCTCGCGAACGTCGAGCACGAGGCCACGGACTCGACCGCGGAGGCCGTGCGCCGGATCAGCCGCGTCGACCGGCCCTGGGTGGCCATCGGCACGCGCCTCGCGGCGGACCTCTACGAGTGCGCCGTGGTCCGCGACGACATCGAGGACTCGCTCGAGAACCGCACGCGCTTCGTCTACGTCTCGCGCACCTCGGCGCCTCAGGACCTCGACGCGTCGTACAAGACGAGCATCGTCTGCGGCATCGCCGCCGACCAGCCGGGCGCGCTGCTGCTCATCCTCTCCGAGTTCGCCCACCGCTTCGTGAACCTCACCAAGATCGAGTCGAGGCCGTCCAAGCAGGGCCTCGGCCAGTACATCTTCTTCCTGGACCTCGAGGGCCGGCGCTCCGACCCACCCATCGACCAGGCGCTCAAGTGCCTCGCCTGCAAGCTGCCGTGGGTCAAGGTGCTGGGCTCCTATCCGACGTAGGAGGCGACCGTGGAACGCATCAAGTGCTCGGTGCGGGACGTGCGGGACGACGACCGCAGCATGCTCGTCCTCCTCGCGGAGGAGACGCTCCACCCGCTCGCCGACGGCAGCGGCCACCCGGAGCTGTACCGCGCCGCCGACCTGCTGGCACTGCTCGACAGGGCCGACGTCTACGTGGCGGAGGCCGACGGCGAGACCGCCGGCTTTCTCGCCGTCGAAGCCGAAGGCGATGCTCTGACGCTGCGCTGCGTCTGCGTCGGCCCCGCCTACGAGGCGCGCGGCGTGGCCAACCAGCTCGTGGACTGGGCCGAGGGACTGGCCATAGACCGCCGTCTCGGCCGCCTCACGGCACGGGTGCCGGAGGGCGACAACCCCTCCCTGCACCTGTACCGCGGCCACGGGTTCACCACCGGCCCGGACCCCGACTCCCCCGGCACCCTTCTGGTGGAGAAGCCGCTGCCGGTCGCGTAGGCGCGCAGCGGCGGAGCTGGGGCGGCGTCACGCCGCGGAGCAGTCCCGCGGACTCACGCCGCCGGGCCGGCAGGCTTCAGTGATACACGTAGAGGCGCTCGCCGACGAACGACTGCGAGTACGTCCAGTCGGCGACCCACAGCGGCTCGCGGATGCAGCCGTGGCTCGCCGGGAACGACGGCACGATCGGGTAGCCGTGGATGGCGAAGTTGCCGACGAAGCCCATCACCCAGGTGAGTGAACCGGAGCCGTAGAGGGGCGACGTGGCGGGCGACTTCTGGCGGATGCTGAACGAACCTTCCGGGGTGTTGCCGGTGGCCCCGGTAGAGACCGGGATGTAGCCGTACACGGCGCCGTTGCGCACCACGATCAGGATCTGGCGCGCCTTGTTCACTTCCACGTGCACCCTCGGGCTCTTGAAGCGCGGCTTGATGACCTTGGCGCCGTCGAGCTGGCGCCAGACGGTGTGATCGGCGACCCGCGAGCGGGACAGGCCGTAGGCCTTCTGGAACGCGACCAGAGCGTCGCCGTCCTGCCCGGAAAACGAGCTCCCGATGCCGGGCACGCGGACCTTGAGCCGTGCCAGAGCCGTGAGCAGCCCCTTGACCATCGGCCCGTGGGAGCCCACGGCGACCCGGCTCCACTTGACCTGCACGCGCGTCTGCAGCGACCGGGCGCTGAGCCCACCGTCGGCCGCGGCCGAGAACGCGAGATCGAACCTGTCGATGCCCGACAGCGGCGCGTCGAAGGTCGCCTTGCCGTCGTGGGCGCGCGCGCGGAGCGTGACGACCACTGCGCCGCGGTGCGTGACGCTCAGGCTGACCTCGCCGGCGTAGCTCACCGGCGAGATCGCAAGGACGCAGCGGGTCTTGAGAAAGGGCACCGCGGCGCCGTGGCTCACGTCGAGCAAGGGCTGGACGTCGAGATGCACCGGCGCGCTCTGCATCGCGCCAGCCACGGCGACCACGTCGCCGCCGGCGTGCGCCACGAAGTCGGCGCTGAAGGCGCCGGCCGCGTCGCTCGTCGCGGTCGCCACGGCGGCCCCGCCGAGCGCGATCGTGACCGCCTGCGCCGCGCCCGGCGTCAGCTGGCCGCTGACCGCCACGTGGTCGCCGTACTGCAGCGAGGCGGCCGAGAGCTGGCACGTGACGCTCGTGGGGTCGGCCTGCGCCGCGGGTGCGGCGGCCGCGACAACGAGCGTCGCGCAGAGCGCGACGACCACGAGCGCCGCCGCGCCGCCGAGACGGGTCGCGCGGAGCGGACGAGTGCGGGTCTGGCGTGTGCGCATGGACTGGCTCCTGGTCTCACGCGGGATGTGGCGGACGTTCGCGCGAGGGTAACACGGACGCCGCGCGAGCGTCGAGGTGGTGCGATAGCATTGAGCCTCGGCCAGGACGCCGTTCGCGACCGCGAGGAGAGACGATGCTAGACGTGAAGATGCTGCGCGCGAATCCCGACGAAGTCCGCCGGGCGCTCGCGCGCCGCGGCTCCTCCACGTCGATCCTCGACGACTTCCTCGGCCTCGAAGAGGAGCGGCGTCGCATCCTCACAGACGTCGAGAGCATGCGCGCCCAGCGCAAGAAGGCGAGCGACGAGATCGGCGCGGTCAAGAAGGCGGGCGGCGACGCCGAGCAGGCGATCGCCGCCATGCGCGCGCTGGGCGACACCATCAAGGAGCGCGAGACCGAGCTGGCCGGCATCGAGGAGCGCCTCAAGACCATGCTCCTCGAGTTCCCCAACGTCCCGCTCGCCGACGTCCCCGACGGTGGCGAGGAGGACTCGGTCGTCGTGCGCCTCGTCGGCGAGCCGCGCGCCTTCGACTTCGAGGTCAAGGACCACCTCGACCTCGGCCTCGCCCTCGACCTCATCGACATGGAGCGCGGCGCCAAGGTCAGCGGCTCGCGCTTCGCCTACCTCAAGGGCGACCTCGTGCTGCTGCAGTTCGCCCTCGTCCAGTACGGCCTCGCCGTCGTCGGCGCCAAGGGCTTCCGCCCCGTGGTCCCGCCGGTGCTGGTGCGCGAGGAGGCCATGTACGGCACCGGCTTCTTCCCCACCGACCGCGCCCAGGTATACGAGACGGTCGACGGCGACTGCCTCGTCGGCACCAGCGAGGTCCCGCTGGCGGCGATGCACATGGAGGAGTTCCTCGAGGCCGAGAAGCTGCCGATGCGCTACGCCGGCTACTCCACCTGCTTCCGCCGCGAGGCCGGCGCCGCCGGGCGCGACACGCGCGGCATCCTGCGCGTGCACCAGTTCGACAAGGTCGAGATGTTCAGCTTCTGCCTGCCGGAACAGGCAGCGGCCGAGCACCAGCTCATCCTCTCGGCCGAGGAGGAGATCCTGCAGGGCCTCGGCATCCCCTACCGCGTGGTCAACATCGCCGCCGGCGACCTCGGCGCACCGGCGGCGCAGAAGTTCGACTGCGAGGCCTGGATGCCGGGCCAGCAGCAGTACCGCGAGGTCACGAGCTGCTCCAACTGCACCGACTACCAGGCGCGCCGGCTCAACTGCCGCTACCGCACCGAGCAGGGCCCGCGCTTCGTGTTCACGCTCAACGGCACGGGCATCGCCGTCGGCCGCACGCTGATCGCGATCATGGAGAACTACCAGCAGGCCGACGGCAGCATCGCGGTGCCCGAGGTGCTGCGCCCGCTGCTGGGCAAGGACGTCCTGGGAGCGTAGCCGCTGCCGCGCGGTGGCGGCGCGAGAGCGCAGCGCCGCACGGCGTCGGTTCTACTCGACCGGCTCGGCGGCGGCGAATCCCAGCCCGCCGCCGTTCTCGCGCCACGGCACGAGGAAGCAGCGCACCTCGATGTCGGCGAAGGTGTTCTCGAGGAGCGTCTTGACGCGCAGCAGATCGCGTTCGAGCAGTTCCTGCTGGTCGAAGCCGAGGCCGCCGAGCGCCCGGTCGTAGGCCGGGCAATCCTGATGCGAGACCAGGTAGACGACGCGCACGTTGTGGACCTCGATGGTCGTGCGGATGCAGTCGAGCGCGACGCGGCGTTCCGTGCCGGGCCGCGTGAGCACCAGCGGCCCTCCCGGCACGAGGAGGCGGTCCGCGTCGAGCGCGTCCTCGGCTTCCTGGAGCGCGGAGAGGCAGGGCGCGACGCGTCCGTCCGAGCAGGCGATGAACAATGCGGTCATGGTGCGCGATTATGTCAGATTCTTCGAGGCTGGGCCAGAGGTCAGGCCTTCGATCCGCGCAGATCCGCACACAGAACCCTGCCGGCCACCTCAAGCACGCGCCACAGGGTCGGCGCGTCACTCCAAGCCCAGCGCCGCAACTAGGCCCGGCGTAGCGCCGTTGCTACACTTGAGCGGCGCGGAGGGGTGGCGGAGCGGTTCATCGCACCGGTCTTGAAAACCGGAGACGGCGCAAGTCGTCCGTGGGTTCGAATCCCACCCCCTCCGCCATTTTTGCAGGTACTTTGTGCCATTCGCGGCGCCGCTTCTCGGCCCGGCAGCTGGCAGGAGGCCGAGCCACCGGTCGCAGAGGGATGGTCCCGCCGTGACGCGAAGCGACCCGTTTCAGACGAGGCTGGCATGGCCTGCGCGACGGGTCGCACTGACATCGCCGGTCGCCGCGGTGCGCAGGTGCATGGGACGTTCCGCTACGCAGAACAGCCCGCCGCGAGGAACAGGGGGTAGCCCCGCGACGAGCCTGCCCGGGTGCTTGCCACCCGAACCGTGTACCGCCACCGAGACGACTGCACGGCGATGACTGCCGGTGCGCGACTCAGAGCAGCCCGCCCTGGGAGCAGCTACGGCGTGACGCCGTCCCCGGCCTGCTCGGCAAGAGACACTCGGCGAGCCTGCTCGGCCAGCGACATGCGGCCGGCCTCATCGGCCGCGTCCTGCACGGCCCTGGTCCCCAGAGCCACGCTCATCCCGCAGCCGGGACACCTGATCACCATGTCACGTCGTGCGCGGTAGACCGTGGTCGTGATCGCGCCCCAGCAGGAGGGACATCCGATCTCCATCTGTGCTTCCTGAACAGGTCCCATGACTCCCCCGATGGACACCGGCTTCGCCTTCGAGCGGCATCCGTACTATGGCCATACCCCGCGGCGGGCAGCCCTAAAGCTGGGGGCGGATCGCAGGCACGTTCAGGATCGACTGAACACCGCGGCGTCCCGGCCTCGGCGCCGGCGCCGCGGGGCCGCCGTCTCGGCCCTCGCCGCCCACGGTGCTGCCAGCACGGACGATGGGAACATCCCTCTCTCGATGGTGGCGCCGAGCAAGGACATGATCTACGCGGTCGCCCCCGGCTCGACCGGCTACACGCCGACAGTCAACGGCCAGGAGATGCCGTTGACGTTCAGCGTGCGCTGACCGGCTTCTGCACGGCGGCGGGCGGCATCCCGTCTGCCGTGCATCCGGCTGCTCGAAACCGCCCCGAAAAGTCCCTTGTGCGCCCAACTTTGTGACAGACGGCACAATGATTGCGGGGTCGCTGGACGTCCTGTACAGTGTTTTCAAGTCTTCCGCGGTGCTAACTGGGGCTGGTGAACACCCTCAGCGGCACCGTTCGCGTATGTCCCCTGAGACAAGGAGCGATCGATGGAAGAAGTGACCATTGCGGTACCCGGGCTGTGGGCCGACCACCACGTCGTCACCGTCCTCGGGCTGCTGAGGAACGAGCCCGGAGTCGCCTCGGTCACGGCCAGCGCGCTCGAGAAGAACGTGCGCCTCTCCTACGACCCCGAGACCACAGGCCCCGAGCAGATCGCCGCGCGCCTGAACGAGGGCGGCTACGCCACCGGCGCGGCCGGCGACGACGAGGCGCCCCCCACCGACAAGCCCGCCTGGAATACCGCCGGGGTGCGCATCACCACCACCGACCCGGCCGACCTCGCCATGTCTGGGGACCACCGCAAGTACTGACCGTTGACCCGTCCCCCGCACACCAGCTCCAGAACTGCTCTGACCCGCCCAAGCCCCGGCGGATGGCGAACGCGCCTCGCGCGCTCGCGCCCGGGGACGAAGGAGCTCACCCATGGATGACGTGAACAAGGAAGGCGCCGTGCCGGCCGCCAAAGGCAAAGAGCCGGTCGCCAAGAGCATCGACCCGGCCGCCCTCGAGATGCTGGCGCACGCCGACGACTGCGGCATCGAGACCGCGTTCAGCCGCGCCGACACGATGAAGCCCTGCCCCATCGGCGAGAAGGGCGCCTGCTGCCGCATCTGCAGCATGGGCCCGTGCCGCCTGGTCGGCAAGGACGCCGAGGAGAAGACCGGCATCTGCGGCGCGGACCTGCCGACGATCGCCGCGCGCCACTTCGCGCGTCAGGTAGCGGGCGGCGTGGCCGCGCACTCCGACCACGGCCGCGACATGGCGATGACGCTGCGCGCCGTGGCCAAGGGCGAGGCCGCCGGCTACAAGGTCAAGGACGAGCAGAAGCTCGCCTCGGTGGCCGGCTACATGGGCATCGCCACCTCCGGCCGCGAAGTGAACGAGATCGCGCTCGACGTGGCCGACAAGGCGCTCGAGCAGTTCGGCCAGCCACACGGCGAGATCATCTACACGAAGCGCGCCACGCCGAAGCGCCAGAAGCTGTGGCGCGAGCTCGGCATCACCCCGCGCGCCATCGACCGCGAGGTCACGGAAGTGATGCACCGCACGCACGAGGGCGTCGACCTCGACGCCGAGAACATCCTCAAGAGCTCGCTGCGCTGCTCGCTGGCCGACGGCTGGGGCGGCGCCATGCTGAGCACCGACATCAGCGACATCCTCTTCGGTACTCCTTCGCCGCTCTCGTCCGAGGTCAACCTCGGCGTGCTCAAGAGCGACCAGGTCAACGTGATCGTGCACGGGCACGAGCCCACGCTGTCGGCGATGCTCGTAGAGGCCTCGCGCGACCCCGAGCTCATCGCCGAGGCCAAGGCCGCCGGCGCGGAAGGCATCAACCTCGCCGGCATCTGCTGCACCAGCAACGAGATCCTCATGCGCTACGGCATCCCGGCGGCCGGCAACTTCCTCCACCAGGAGCTGGCCGTGCTCACCGGCGCCGTCGAGACAATGGTCGTCGACGTGCAGTGCATCATGCAGGCCCTCGGCCCGCTGGCGCGGCGCTTCCACACGCAGCTCGTCACGACCTCGCCCAAGGCCAAGATCCCCGGCGCCGTGCACGTGGAGTTCGACGAGCGCCGCGCCCCCGAGACCGCGCGCGAGATCGTGCGCATGGCCATCGCCAACTACCCCAACCGCGGCCCGGTCCACATCCCCGACTACCACGAGCCGCTGGTCGCCGGCTTCAGCCACGAGTACCTCAACTACATGCAGGGCGGCTTCCACCGCGGCTCGTTCCGGCCGCTCAACGACGCCATCATCGCCGGCCGCGTGCGCGGCCTCGCCGGCGTCGTCGGCTGCAACAACGTGCGCGTCACGCAGGACGAGGGCATCGTCGAGATGATCAAGCGCTTCATCGCCGAGGACGTCATGGTCGTCGTGACCGGCTGCGCCGCCACCGCCGGCGCCAAGGCCGGCTACCTGAGCCCCGAGATCCTCGACTCCGCCGGCCCCGGCCTGCGCGAGGTCATGGAGGCGATCGGCATCCCGCCGGTGCTGCACCTCGGCTCCTGCGTCGACAACTCGCGCATCCTCACGGTGCTCACCCAGGTCGCCACCGAGGGCGGGCTCGGCGAGGACATCGACGACCTGCCCGCCGTGGGCCTCTGCCCCGAGTGGATGTGCGAGAAGGCGATCGCCATCGGCACCTACTTCGCCGCCTCCGGCGCGCACGTGATCTTCGGCGTGAGCAGCCCGGTGGAGGCTTCGAGCGTCGCCACGCACCTGATGACCAAGGGCTGGGAAGACATGGTCGGCGGCGACCTCGAGTTCATCCCCGACTGGGACAAGATGTTCGCGCGCTCGCTCGAGCTCATCGACGCCAAGCGCGCGGCCCTCAAGCTGCCGGCCTACGACCCGAGCCAGTACGGCGACAGCGGCGACTCCCTCTTCTTCGGCGAGATCAAGAAGTACCTCGAGGAGAAGGCGCGCGAGGAGGAGCTGGGCGTCGAGACCGTCGGCTCGCCGGTGTACCCGCTCGCCGAGGGTCACTCGCACGACCACGGCGAGGGAGGCGGCGGGCACGATCATGCCCACGGCGCCGAGGGGCACGACCACGCGCACGGAGGCGGCGCGCACGCCGACGCGCACG
>CAIWHY010000565.1 GCA_903912585.1 uncultured Thermoleophilia bacterium
CCGTGGCGCACGGCCCCGGCCTGCGCCGAGATCCCGCCGCCGTGCACGTTGACGCTGACGTCGAACTTGCCGCCGGTGTGCGTGGTCTCGAACGGCGTCTGGGCGACGGTCTCGAGGACCTTGCGGCCGAAGTAGGCGTCGATGGCGCGGCCGTTGATGACGACCGTGCCGGCGCCCGGGATGAGGGTGACGCGGGCGACGCTGGTCTTGCGTTTGCCGGTCGCCCGGTAGGTCACTGCATCAGGCACGCCTTACTCCTTGATCTCGAGCACTTCGGGCTTCTGGGCCTCGTGCGGATGCTCGGTGCCGGCGAAGATCTTGAGCTTGCGGAGCTGCGCCCGGCCGAGCTTGTTGTGCGGCAGCATGCCGCGCACGGCGTGGCGGATGATCTCCTCGGGGCGGCGAGCCTGGAGCTTGGCGTACGACTCGCTCTTGATGCCGCCCGGGTAGCCCGAGTGGTGGTAGTACATCTTCTGCTCGGGCTTGTTGCCCGTGACGACGATCTTCTCGGCGTTGACGATCACGACGAAATCGCCGGTGTCGATGTTGGGCGTATAGATGGCCTTGCGCTTGCCGCGCAGGCAGTCCGCGACGACCGTGGAGAGACGTCCGAGAGTGTGGCCCGTCGCGTCGACGACGTACCACTTCTTCTCGATGGTGGAGGGTTTGGCGACGTAAGTCTTCATGGGCCCACTTGGTTCGCTGGCAGAAGCGCGCCCCTTGCGGGCGCGCGAAAGGGAACTATAGCCAACCACAGCCGCTGATGCAAGACGAGGCCGTCGGCCGGGGCGTGATCTAGCCGAGCCGGCGCAGGCGGATCTCGTCGCCGGGTTCGAGGCCGAGGACCTCGGCCGCCGATCCTGCGTTGACGGCCACGGAGGCCTGCCCGTAGCTGTCGATAAGGAGCACGATGTCGCTGGGGCGCACGCTCGAGAAGGTGCGCGCCACGCGCGCCAGATAGCGCTCGCCGCCGGTGAGCAGCTCGACGTCCTCGCCGAGCATGGCCGCGTCGAGACGCCCGGCGTCGAGGTTGAGCGCCACGTTGCCGAAGCGGTCGACGAGGACGGCCGTCGCCGTGAGCCCGTCGCGGTGCCGCCGCGGCTCCGGCAGTTCCGTGTGCGTCAGCCCGCCCGCGTCGACCGCGATGCCGACCACGTCCAGCGCCAGGCCGGAGGCGAGGCGCGCCGCGACCGGCGCGAAGATGTCGCGCCCGTGGAACGTGGCCGAGAGCGGCGCCAGCCACAGCTCCTGGTTGGTGAGCAGGTACGCCTCGGCGATGCCGCCGTCGGCCTCGGCCGCCAGCGTGAGCAGCCCGTTGTCCGGGCCCACGAAGAGCCGGTCGCGTGCGCTGCGCAGCGCGACCGGCCGGCGCGGGCCGCCGACCCCGGGGTCGACCACAGTGAGGTGCACGGCGTGGTCGGGCATGTAGGGCAGCGTGTTGCGCAGCACGAGCGCGCCGGCGAGCACGTCGCGCTGGGGCAGGCCGTGCGTCACGTCGATGACGCGCACGTCCGGCGCCAGGCGCGCGATCACGGCGCGGCAGACGCCGGCGAAGTCGTCGGCGTAGCCGTAGTCGCTGGCGAAGCAGATCGGCCGGTCCATGGCAGCAACCTACGCCGGCGGGCGCGAGGGCGCAACGTCGGCGCGCAGGTAGCGGCGGACGGCCACGAGGGCCCAGACGGCCTCCACGACGCCGAACGGCCAGGCGCCCGAGAGGAAGCCGTAGGCGCTCGAGAGCAGGCAACCGGCAGCGAACGCAAGGATGAACCCGCGGCCGCGGCCCTCGAGCGCGTACATGACCATCATGAAGGTCACCGCGCAGACGCCGTAGATGGTGACCGCGGTCAGCCGGCGTCTCGCGCGTCGGCCGCGATCGCCGCCGCCAGCCCCGCGGCGCTGTGCTCCGCCGCCTCGACCGCCACCGGCAGCCCCAATTCGCGCAGCACCTCGCTCGTGGCGGGCCCGATCGAGCAGAGCCTGGCGCCGGCGAGGCGCTCGGCGAGCGGCCGGCGGCCGCGGCCTTCCGGCATCAGCGCGACGAACTGCCGCGCGGTGCTGCCGGAGGTGAAGGTGATGTACGCGGCGGCCTCGATGCGCGCCGTCGGCACCGGCGGGCTCGCGGCGGCGACGGTGTCGTAGACCGGGAGGACGTCGACGCGCGCGCCTTGGGCGCGGAGCGTGTCCGGGAGGACCTCCCGCGCCTCGCGGGCACGCGGCAGGAGCACGCGCATGCCGGCCGGCGCGACGCCGCTGCGCGCGAGCGCGTCCAGCAGGCCCTCGGCGATGGCGTCGTCGGCGACCACGTCACAGGCCGCCCCGTGGGCCTCGAGCGCGGCCCTGGTGGCCGGACCGATCGCGGCGACGCGCGCGCCGGCCATGGCTGTGACCGGCAGCCCGAGCTCCGCGAGATAGCCGAGGAAGACGTCGACGCTGCTGGCACTCGTGAACAGGATCAGCCCGTACTCGGGCAGCTCGTTGAGGACGATGCGCACGACCTCGTCGTCGAGCGCGCGCGGCACGATGCGGATGGTCGGCGCCAGGATGATGTCGGCGCCGAGGGCAGCCAGGGGATCGGCGAGCGACGCGGCCTGCTGCGCCGGACGGGTGACGACGACGGTCTTCCCGGCCAGCGGAAGATCCCGGCCGCGAGAAGGCGGCCCGGCTGAGCGCGCCGCCGTCATCGGCCGCGGACCTCCGCGAGGATGCGGCCGGCGCCGCGGCCGAGCAGCTCGTCGGCGAGAGCGGTCCCGAGCGCCTCCGGCGCCTCGGCCGGCCCGGTCTTCTCGCCGCGGAGCGCGTCGGCGCCGTCGAGCGAGCCGACGTAGGCGCGCAGCCGCAGCTGCCGCGCGCCCGGCGCGCCCGGCACCGCCGTCAGCTCGGCGTGGCCTGCGATCGGCACCTGGCAGCCGCCCTCGAGGGCGCGCATGAGGGCGCGCTCTGCTTCGACCGCCACGCTCGTCGGCTCGTGGATGAGCGGGACGACGAGGCCGCGGATGCGCGCGTCGCCGGCCCGCGCTTCGATGGCGAGGGAGCCCTGCCCGACCGCCGGCAGCATCTGCTCGAACGAGAAGGCGAACGCGGCCAGCTCCGGCTGCCCGAGCCGCGCCAGGCCGGCGGCCGCGAGGATCGTGCCGGCCATGCCCTGCTCGTCGAGCTTGCGCAGGCGCGTCTGCACGTTGCCGCGGATGTCGACGAGGTCGAGGTCCGGGCGCAGCGCCAGCAACTGCGAGCGGCGCCGCAGACTGGAGGTGCCGACCACGGCGCCCTCGGGGATCTGCGCGACGCCGCCGGGCCGCGCGCCGCCGCCGGCCACGAACGCGTCGCGCACGTCCTCGCGCGCCGTGAACGCCACCAGTTCGAGGCCGTCCGGGATCGTCGTCGGCATGTCCTTGGCCGAATGGACGCTCAGATCCGTGCGGCCCTCGAGCATCGCCGTCTCGAGCTCCTTGGTGAACAGCCCTTTGTCGCCGATCTTGGCGAGCGGCGCGTCGAGCATTCTGTCGCCCTTCGTCTGGATCACGACGATCTCGACCTCGAGGCCCGGGTGCAGGCGCTGGAGCTCGTCGCGCACGAACTCGCTCTGGACGAGCGCGAGCTTGCTGCCGCGCGTGCCGATGCGCACCACGTCCGTCACGCGTCCTCGGTCCCGGTGCCGCGCAGCAGGTGCACCGTGGCGCCGGCGTCCGTCGGGGCGCCGCTCTCGGCTTCACGCGCGCCGTCCTCACTGTGGCGCGCGCCGGCCTCATCGTCGCGCGCGCCGGCGCCGCCCTGCGCGTCCGCCGCGGAGGTGCTCCCGGCGTCGCGCGCCGGCGTGCCCCCGGACCCGCGCGCGCCGGACGCCGCGTCGCCGTTCCCGCTGAGGTCGAAGAGCGTGCGCACGGCGTCGACGTAGAGGTAGCACTCGTCCCGGCCGGCGGCCTCCTTCATCTTCACGGTCGGCATGTGGAGGATCTTGTTGACGATGCTCGTGGTGATCATCTCCACCTGCGCGCGCTGCTCGTCGGTCAGGTCGCTGAGCTTGGCGCCGAGGCGCTCCAGCTCCGACCGGCGGATCTGCTCTACCGTCGCCCGCAGATTGGCGATCGTGGGCACGACCTCGAGGCTGCGCAGCCAGTCGTTGACGCTCTCGAGCTCCTCGCCGACGATGCGCTCGGCGTGGTGCGCCTCCTTCTCGCGCTCGCCGCGGTTCTGGTCCACGACGTGCTGCAGGTCGTCGATGTCGTAGAGGTAGGCGTTGCGCACGCGGTTGATGTCGGGGTCGAGGTCGCGCGGCACGGCGATGTCGATGAAGAAGATGGGCCGGTGGCGGCGGTGCTTGAGGGCGCGCTCCACCAGCTCGCGCGTGACCACGTACTCCGGCGCCGATGTGGAGCTGATGACGATGTCGGCCGCCGCCACGTGCGCTTCGAGGTCCGCGAAGGGCACGGCGCGGCCGCTCACCGCGCGCGCCAGCTGCTCGGCAGCCGCGAGCGTGCGGTTGGTCACCAGTATCTTCTCGATGCCGTGCGCCTTGAGGTGCGTCGCCGTGAGCTCGCTGGTCTCGCCGGCGCCGATGATGAGCACGGTGTGGTCGCGGAACTTGCCGAACACCTGCAGGGCGAGCTCCACGGCCGCGGAGCTGACGCTCACCGGGCGCTCGCCGATGGCGGTCTCGGTGCGCACGCGCTTGCCGACCTCGAGCGCGTGCCGGAAGAGGCGGTTGAAGACGACGCTGGTGCAACCGCCCTCGCACGCCTGTTGGTAGGCGGCCTTCATCTGCGCCACGATCTGGGCCTCGCCGACGACCATCGAGTCGAGGCTGGCGGTGACGCGGAAGAGGTGCGCGATGGCGCCGTCGCCGGAGTAGCTGTACAGGCTCGACTCGAGCTCGCTCACCGCGACCCCCGCGTGCTGCGCCAGGTGCTCCACCGCCGCCTGGCGCGCGGCCAGCGAGTCGCCGGCGTAGAGGTAGAGCTCGGTGCGGTTGCAGGTGCTCAGGGCGACGCACTCGCCGGCTGCGCCCCCGTCCACGAGCTCGCGCGCCACGCGCAGCGTCGCCTCCTCGCTCAGCGCGAGGCGCTCGCGCAGGTCGAGCGGCGCGGTCTTGTGCGAG
>CAIWHY010000566.1 GCA_903912585.1 uncultured Thermoleophilia bacterium
CGCTACGGCGGAGCCGTCTCTCTCCCCCGGAGCAACTCGAACGCGACGTGCGCGGCGGCCCGGAGGCCGGCCAACCAGCGGCGCGTCAGACGCTCTTGAGGCGCTCCACGAGCGCCGGCACCACCTCGTAGAGGTCGCCGACGATGCCGTAGTCGGCCATCGCGAAGATCGGCGCCTCTTTGTCCTTGTTGACGGCGGCGATCAGCTTGGCGCCGGCCACGCCGACGGTGTGCTGGATCTGGCCGCTGACCCCGACGCTCAGATACAGGTCGGGGGCCGTCTTGGCACCGGAGAGGCCGATGATGCGGTCCTCGCCCAGCCACTCGAAGTCGGCGAGGCTCTTGGTGCAGCCGACGACGGCCTCGAGGGCCGCAGCCAGCTGGTCGCCCAGAGCCAGGTCCTCGCGCGCGTTGAAGCCGCGGCCGATGCCGACGATGCGCGGCGCCGCGTCGAGGTTGACGTGCTCGCCTTCCTTCGCCCGGCGGTCGACGACCTTGACGCTCGAGCTGACGTCGAGAGTCGGCGTCTCCACGGCGCCGGCCCCGGCGCTCGCGCCCTCGGCGCTGAACGTCTTGGGCATCACGGCGAAGACCTTGACCGCCGTGCCCAGCTTCTCGCGCGCCACCGTGGCGCCGCCGAAGGCGTAGCGCCCGGCGACTAGATCGCCGCCCTCGGCGACGAGGCTGTTGACATCGCTGACGCAGCCGGCGCCGAGCTTCTGCGCCAGGCGCGGCGCCGTCTCCTTGCCGCGCCGCGTGGAGCCGACGAGCACGACGCTCGCGCCGGCCAGCTCGGCGATCTGCGCCAGGCCGGCGGCCACTGCGTCGGCCGGCCAGCCCTCGAACGCGGCGTCTTCGCTCACGTACACGGTGTCGGCGCCGGCGGCGGCGAGCTCGCTCGCCGCGGCTCCGGCGCCAGGCCCCAGGGCCACGGCGCTCACGCCGAGGCCGAGGGCCGCACCAAGCTCTTTACCACCAGCGACCAGCTCGCGGGCGGTCTCGACCTTCTCGCTGTAGACAAGCACTGCGGCCATCGTTACCTCCCCAGGACGCCTTCTTTGATGAGGGCATTGACGAAGGCGTCGGCCTGCTCGGCCGCGCTCCCGTCGAACAGGATGTGCTTGCGGTCCTGCTCCTCCGCGAGGTTGCTGACGATCTCGCGCGTGGGCGCGAGCTGCGCCGCGTCGAGGCCGAGGTCGGCGAGCGACCACACCTGCAGCGGCTTGCTCTTGGCTTTCATGATCTGCATGAGGCCCGGGATCGTGGGCTCGTTGATCTCGCTCACGACGGTGACGACCGCCGGCAGCGGGGCCTCGAGCGTCTCGAGCATGTCGTCCATGCTGCGCTCGCAGCGCACGGCGCCGCCCACGGCCTCGACCTTGCGCGCGTAGCCGATCTGCGGCAGGCCCAGGATCTCGGCGACGCGGGCGCCGACCTGCCCGCTGTAGTTGTCCGTCGAACCTTCGCCGAACAGGAGCAGGTCGCAGGCCCCGATCTTCTTGACGGCGGCGGCGAGAGCTGTGGCCACCGCCGCCTGGTCCGGCGCCGCCAGCGCCGGGTCGTCGATGACGACGGCTTCGTCGGCGCCCATCGCGAGCGCGACCTTGACGTCCTCGGCGGCCTTGCGGTTGCCTACGGCCAGGCACAAGGCCGTCACCTTGCCGCCGGCGGCGGCGCGCAGGTCGACGGCCGCCTGCAGGGCGTTCTTCTCGAGGTCGCCGATCTTGTACGGCACGGCCTCGGTGACCGCCACGCGATCCTTGACGCGGACCATCTGCAGGTCCGGGTTGGTCTTCACACAGACGACGATGTCCACAGCGTCATCCCCTTTCGTCGCGGTCGCCCGCTCAACTCATCCGGTACTGCACGCCGAACTGGCCGCGCGGGTACGTCCACGTGAGGGCCTTGGCGTCGCAGCAGATCAGGCAGGTGCCGCACTCCAGGCAGCCCTCCCAATTGACCGTCATGCGGCCCTGGTCGTCGCGCTCGTACAGGTCGGCCGGGCACACGTAGAGGCAGGCCTCGTCGGTGCACACCGCCTTGCACACGTCGTTGTCGATGACGATGTGCGGCTCCTTGTCGAGCTTGAAGACGTCGAGGCCAAGCTTGGCGTCGATCTTCATCGGCATGGCTCCTCCCTCAGATCTTCCGCATCGACCAGGCGTCCTTGACGGTCGCCACACTCATGAAGTCGCGCCGGACGCCGCGCCAGGCCTTCTTGACGATGCCCGCCTGCGGCTGGTCGTCGATGGTGTAGACGCTCTCCAGCAGGCGGCCGATGGCCTGGGGGTAGTGGGTGAAGAGGCGCGGGTTCTCCATGACATTCGGGATCGAGCGGGCCGTCTCCAGGTCCCTGAGCACGAAGCTGTCGCGCAGCGAAGCTTCGTAGGAGGCGAGGCCGGCGGCCGAGAAGTCCCCGGCCTCCTTCGCCTTGAGCACCGCCTGCGCCGCGAAGTAGCCGCTGGCGATGGCGAAGTCCATGCCGCGCACCGTGACGAGCGCGTTGAGGCTGAGGCCGGCGGTGTCGCCGGCGACCACGTAGCCGTCGCCGGCGAGCTTGGGCACCTGGCTGATGCCGCCCTCGGGGATGCTGTGCGCCGAGTACTCGGCCACCGTCCCGCCGGCGACCAGCGGCTTGATCTGGGGCAGCTCCTTGAACTCGTCCAGGAGCTGCCAGCTCTCGCTGCCGTCACGCCGGCGACGCATGTCATCCATGCCCACCACCATGCCGAGCGAGATGCTCTCCTTGTTGGTGTAGAGGAAGGCGCCGCCCATCATGCCTTTGGTGCAGTCGCCCATGAACAGGTGCGCCGCGCCTTCGCCGGGGTTGAGGCGCCAGCGGTCCTCGATCACGCCGGCCGGCAGCTCGATGACTTCCTTGTAGCCGATGGCGTGGTGCCTGGCCTGCGGCTCGGACGTGAGGCCGGCCTTGCTGCTCAGCAGGCGCAGCACGCCCTCGGCCACGATCACGACCTGGGCGCCGATCTCGTCCTCGCCGGCGCGGATGCCGGTCACCTTGCCGTCCTTGCGCAGCAGCTCGTCGACCTTCATGTTGGGCACCACCATCGCGCCCTTCTCGCCGACCTTCTCGGCCAGCCACTGGTCGAGCCTGGCGCGCAGCACGGTGTAGCTCTGCGGCTGCCCGGCGGTGAAGCGGTCCGACGCGATCTCCACGGTGGTGTGGGCGCCGCCCGCCATCATCGTGACCAGCTCGCGCGCCACGGGGCGCTCGTAAGGCGCCTCGTCCCAGAGCTCCGGATAGAACCGGCGGATGGGCTTCACGTACAGGCGTCCGCCGGTGACGTTCTTGGCGCCGGAGTAGTCCCCGCGCTCCAGGACCATCACCTCGGCGCCGGCGCTCGCGAGGCCGTAGGCCGCCGACAATCCGGCGAGGCCGCCGCCCACCACGATGCATTCGACTTGTTCCATGTCACCTCTCCGGGCGATAGACGGGTGGGGCGGCGCGGCGCCGGGCCGTTGCGGGCCGCCGCGCCGCCCCTCGCCGCAGATCAGTCAGTCAGTCTTTGAACGGGTTGTGCGTGTCGCCCCACACGTCGCGGGCGATGATGCCGCGCATGATCATCAGGCCGCCCTCGGCGCCGACCTCGTAGCTCATGACGCCGCGGAGCAGCATCTCGAGCGGGGTCTCCTTCGTGTAGCCGAAGGCGCCGTGGTACATCATCCCGTGGCGGGCGATGTCGTGGCACAGGGTCGGGCTCAGGCACTTGACCGTGCTGATGACCTTGTTGATGTCCTTGCGGCTGAACTGGCCGGGGTTGGTGTGCTCCTGGCCGATCATCCACGCGCCGCGCAGCAGGTTGAGCTTGAGCATGTCGAGCTGCATCCAGTCGTCGGCCATCTCGAAGGAGATGCCTTCGTTCTTGCCCAGAGGCTTGCCGAAGGTCTTGCGCTGGGCGGTGTACTCGCCGCTGATCTCGAGGCCCTTCTCGGCGCCGCCGAGGCAGGCGGCGGCCACGAGCACGCGGGCGGCGTTGAAGCCGTCCATGTTCACGTAGAAGCCCTTGCCCTCTTCGCCGAGGATGTACTTGCGCGGCAGCTCGACGTCCTTGTAGATCCAGCCGCCGGTGCTGAGGCCCATGCGGCCCATGTCCTTGTAGGTGGTGTAGCTGATGCCGTCGAGGTGTGCCGGGACCCAGATGAAGGTCATGCCCTTGTGACCCTGGGCGGGGTCGGTCTTGACCAGGGTGCAGTGGCCGCTCGGGGCGCCCCACTTCTCGCACTCCTTGGGGCCGCTGACGTAGGCCTTCTCACCGTTCATGACGAAGGCCTGCTTCTCCTCGTTCCACGGCGCGATCGTCTTGATGGCGCTGAGGTCCGAACCGCCGCCGGGCTCGGTCGTGTTGATGCCGGCGAACGCCTTGCCGGCGGCCACGGCCGGGAGCACTTCCTGCTTCAGCTCTTCGGTGCCGTAGCGGTTGATCATGTACGACCAGCCGATGGTGAGCAGCGTGTACACCGGCGTGCTCATGCTGAGGTCGGCACGCGCGATCTCGTGGATCGTGATCATCGCGTAGATGAGCCGCTCGTCGTCGGGGAGCGGCATGCCGCCGAACTCCTCGGGGATGGTGGTGCCGAACATGCCCATCTCGGCCATGCCGGCGGTGATGTCGGTCGGGATGCCGTCTTCGGCCTCGTCGATGGCGCGGGCGCGAGGCTCCAGGTTCTTGACCAGCCACTCGCGGATGGCCTGGCGGTACATCTCCTGCTCGGTCGTGTAGCGAAAGTCCATGCAGCTCCCTCCTTAGGAACCGGTGATTCGCCCCTGAACGTGCGAAGACCCCCAGGGGACGCCGAAGCGTTGGCTGGGGGTCCATGACCTGCGGGCAGCGAGCGGAGACGGCGCTCGACTGCGGCTATGGATGCAGCACGGTCATCTTACACCGGCCGGCGGGCGGGGCAAGCCCGGCCGATTCGACAAGATGGAGGAACATTCGGCCGGGTGTACGACCCGGCGGCCCGGC
>CAIWHY010000567.1 GCA_903912585.1 uncultured Thermoleophilia bacterium
AGAGTGGCCGTCGACCCATCCACAGAGCGGCAGCTCAACCGCCTGCGCGCCTGGAACATCGCCGTCGGCCTGATCCTCGCGGCGCAGGCCGTGCTGATCGCCGTGCTCACCAACACCTTCAGCCTGCCGGTCACGGCGACGTTCATGAACGGCCCCCCCGGCACGACGCCCCGGCTGCATCATCTGTTTAATGTGCCCATCGGCTGGGGGGTCTTCGCCTTTCTCGCCATCTCGGCGGGAGCGCTGCTCGTCATCGCCTCGCCGCCGGTCTTCGGCTGGTACAAGGCGAACCTGCTGCGGAGCCGCAACTACGGGCGCTGGATCGAGTACTTCTTCAGCTCGTCGCTGATGATCGTGCTCATCAGCATGATCACCGGCATCAGCGACGTCGCCGCGCAGCGCGCCATCTGCGGCGTCAACGCGGCGATGATCCTCTTCGGGCTGCTGCAAGAGAAGTACGAGCAGCCCGGCAAGCCCAGCTGGCTGCCCTTCTGGTTCGGCTCCTTCGCGGGGATCATCCCGTGGGTGGCGATCGTCATCTACGTCTGGGCGCCCGGCCTCAAGGTCTCTCCCCCCGGCTTCGTGTACGGCATCATCGCGACGCTGTTCGTCTTCTTCAACTGCTTCGCCGTGAACATGGTGCTGCAGTACAAGCAGGTCGGCCCCTGGCGCGACTACCTGTTCGGCGAGAAGGTCTACATCCTCCTCAGCCTCACGGCCAAGGCGCTGCTCGCCTGGCAGATCTTCTTCCCGGTGCTGATGTCGACGCCCAAGAAGTAGGGAGGGGAGAGACGCGGCGAGGGCGTGGCGAATCCGCGTCGGCGTAGGCGTGGCGAATCCGCGTCGGCGTAGGCGTGCGATACTGCGCCTATGCCTGCCGTGAGCGCCGGATTGCTGCTCTACCGTTGGGCCGCCGAGGCGGAGTCCGGCGGTCGCCGTCTCGAGGTTCTGCTCGTGCATCCCGGCGGGCCGTACTGGGCGAAGAAGGGCGAGGGCGCCTGGAGCATCCCCAAAGGTGAGGCCGAGCCGGACGAGCTGGGGCCTCGGCCGGGGACGGTGACGGCGGCGAAGTTGCGCAATCGCGCCGCCGGCGTGGACCTCCTCGCCGTGGCGCGCCGTGAGGTGCGCGAGGAGACTGGGCTCGAGCCGGACGGGCCCTTCTTGCCGCTTGGCGGCGTCAAGGCCCATCACCACAAGCTCATCTTCGCGTGGGCCGCCGAGCACGACTGCGACCCCGGCGGCCTGGCCGGCAATTCGTTCGCTGTCGAGTGGCCGCCGCGCTCCGGCAAGACGGCCGCGTTTCCCGAGGTGGACCGCGCCGCCTGGTTCGGTCTGCCGGCGGCGCGGGAGGCCATCGTGCCGGCTCAGCGCCGCTTCCTCGACGACCTCCAGGTGATCGCCCTCGCCGGCCCCGGCGGTTCGGCCGACCCCGATCAGTAGGCAAGGCCCGGGGCCGGAGATACGCTGCTCTCCGGCCCCGGGGCCCTCCGCTATCTGCGGCTCTCCTGGCTTCAAGGCCAGCGATCTGCTCTTACTTGACGCGCGCCTTGATCACCTTGGATGACTTGGATCCAAAGACGTTGCGGGCCACCACGCGAATCCAGTATTTCGTGTTGCCGCGAAGATGGGTGATCTTGTACTTCGTCGCGGTCCCCTTGAGCACGGCTCCGTTCTTCCAGGGTCCTCTCGAGCCCTTGGTGCTGTACTGGACCCTGTTGCTCGTGGCGCCGCTCTTCTGTCTGTTGGTCCAGGTCACCTTGATCGACCGGCTCTTGCCGGCGTGGCTGGCCCGGGAGGTCGGCGATGCTGCGAGTCTGGCGCCCAATACGCCTGCGCCGGCGACCTGCACGTTGGCCGGCGCGAGCGGCCCGGAGGTCCTTACAGTCGCGATGTTCGACCACGCAGAGTACGCGGAGACGTTCTCGGCTCGGACGCGGTAGTAGTAGAAGGTCCCGCTGACGACGGTGGTGTCGGTGAACCTGGTCGCCGGCGCCAGGACCGTAGACGTCCACCCGGTCGCAAACGAGTTGGTGAGCGACCGCTGGATGACGTACTGCGTGGTCGCCGGGTTGGCCGCAGCGTTGCCGGTCCACGTCAGGCTGACGGAGAGCGGGGTCTTGACGGCCGTGGCGTTCAGCTTGGTCGGGGCGTTGGGCGAGAAGTCCACGTCCACGGCCCGCATGAAATCGTTCTCTTCATGCCCGAGCAGGTGGCAGTGCCAGACGTACTCCCAGCCGTAGTCGACGAGATCGTTCTTCATCGTCATCGGATTGCCCGTCGTGGGGTCGGTGACCGTCATGGTCGCGCCCACCGGCATCGTTGGATTCATCGGGCGGATACTGTCACCGACCTTGAACGGCAGCACCGGCTCGACCGGGCGCATCGCGACGATGCAGTCCTCGAGCGGATTCATGCGGACGGATTCCTTCCAGCCCACCTCATTCGGGTCTGGCGGCCTGATGGCCCCGTCCCAGCCGACTCTGTTGATGAGCTGGACGTTGAAGAGGTGGAAGTGGACGACGTGCGTGTCGACGCCGTTCTGGGTGATCTTCCAGATCTGCGTGCCGTCATTGGCGACGCCCACCTGGGTCATGGGGTTTGAGCCCTGAAGGGTCTCCGTGAGCGGGTCCATGTAGCCCAGCGGGATCGTGGTCTGGGTCGTCGAGTTGGTGAACGGCAGCTCCACGCCCAGGGTTGCGTTCATGCGTCCGTAGTCCATCTCGAAGAGCTCCTGGATGGTCTTCGGCTGCATCGGCAGAGTCACGGTCTTCGGGGCGGTGGCCCCCACGGGCGTGAAGGTCAGGGCGTTGTCCTGGATGCGCGAGTAGGTGTCCGCGGCCGCGCTGTACGCCGCGGGATAGCTCTGCGTAGCCTGGGGGACGATGGGCTTGGGCTGTGAGGCCGTATACGCCTTGCCCAGGTTCGTGGTGAGCGAGGCGAGGTAGCCGGCCGGCAGCGGCGTCGGAGTGACGCCCGCGGCCGGGGCGACCTTGAAGACCATCACGGTCCGCGTGCTGGGACCCTGGCCCACGAGGGTGGACGGCGCGCCGCCCATCGCCCTCTGGTCGGGGTCACCGGTGTAGTAGTCGTTGCGCGGGTCGAAGGCGGGCACCGGAGCGCCGCCGTCGTTGTACAGGATGACGGTCTTGCCCGCGTAGGCGGAGAAGTCGACGACGGCGTCGGCACGCTCGGCCGGGCCGAGGAAGAGGGTCTTGTTCTGGACGTTGAGGACGACGATGTCCCGGCGGTTGTAGTTGTAGCCGACCGGGGTGTTGGGCAGGTCGACCGGAGCCGGCAGGAAGCCGCCCTCAGTGCCGACCTGGATGAAGTCAGGACCGACGGTCGCGGGGTCCGGCACGCCGCCGGCCCTGCCGTCAGTCGGCCAACGCGACGGATATGCGTTGTCAGGGCACGCCTGCACCATCTTGACTTCGGTGTCGGCGCCGATGGTGACGTTCGGGGCGACGGTGAAGCCGCTGCCCGGGCTGGTGACGTTGATCGACGCGATCGGCTGCGGCGGAGCGCCGACAGCGAGCGTAGCTTCGGCCTGTGCGCCGCCACCGTTGCCGTCGGCCGGCGTGATGTCGATGCCTGGAGCCGAGGAGTAGAGGCCACCCAGGCCGCCGGTGATCGAAGCGACGGTGTCGGTGGCGCCGACCACCGTGGAGAGCACGGCCGTGGCCGCGCCGGCCGGGGTCGGCGTGGTGACGCCGTCGGTGCCCGCTCCCGAAGTGTAGAGCTGCAGGTTCAGGTAGCGGTCGTTGCAGGCGTTGAGGATCCGCAGCCGGTACGGCTTCGGGTCCACGTTCTTGTAGGGGTAGGCCTTGCCATTGACCATCATCGTGTCCATGAACGACTCGGGCACGAGGGATGGGTTCGGCGTGCCCGGCGAGAAGGCCGGTTCGCCGTTGGCCGCGTAGATGTTCGGGACCACGCCATGCACGAGACCGGCTGAGGCGCCGAACACCGGCCAGAACCAGGGGCCGTAGTCCCAGCGACCCATATCGGCGGCGCCGGAATTCACGTAGGGATTCTGGTTCGTCATGTAGACATGCGGGAACCACAGGCTGCCCTCAGTCTGCGGCATGCCAGGCAGGTACTTCCACGTGGGATCCTGCGCCGCGACCTTGGCGGCGTTGGGCAGGAAGGTCTTGTCCTGGATGACCATCGGGATCTGGTCGGCCGGGAGTCCGCCGCCGGCGGTGCCGAGGGTGGTCAGTGCGGCCTCCTGCGTGTCCTGCAGCAGGTAGGCGCCCGCTTCGCCGGCGTAGACGTTGAGACGCGTCATGCCCAGGGAGTGGTCGTGGAACCACATGAGGCGGGCGCTCTCGTTGTTGGTGTAGAAGTAGGTCTGCGAGCCCGGGCCGGGATCCATCGTTGCGCCCGGGACGGCGTTCGCCGCAGCGCTGCCGGCGAGGCCGAGCGCCACGTGGGACGTCGGGCTGTATCTCATGTCGGGAACGCTCTGCTCGCTGACGCCCTTCTTGTAGACGCTGGGCTCGCCCGCCGGGGTGATCCACTGGTTAGGCGTGCCGTCGCTGATCCACACCGTGTCGCCGCCATGCAGATGGAGCACCGTGCGGTTCTGCGGGTACTTGCCGGCAGCCGCGCCATTGGGGCCGGTGCCGGCGCCCATCATGGTGGTGTCGACCGGCAGGAAGAGGTTGCCGCCAGCGTTGCTCGCGCGCAGGTAGTTGACGAGCCTGATGCGCACCGGAGTGCCCCGCTGCGCGACGATCATCGGCCCGAGGTACGTGGGCGCGGCGTACGCGTAGACCTGGGCGCCGTTGTTGAGGATCGGAGCGCCGCCCGGATACGTCAGCGCGACGTGCGCGCTGGTGGCGGCGTTGGCTGCAGTTTCGAGCTGGACGTAGCCGCGGAGGGTGGTCGGATTGGCGAGGTCGGTGTGGAGCTTCTGGCTGAACTCGACGACCGCGAGCTCGTAGTAGTCACTGCCTGCGAAGGTCGCCTTGTCCGCCATCGCCGGGACGAGATTGGGGAGCGCGTCGACGAACTTCCTCAGCCCGAGAGGACTGTTCGCCCAGTTGGGGTATGTGCCCCAGTAGTCGGGGACGGTCGACGTCACCGGCACCGCGGGCGGCGCGAACAACGGCAGCGTCACCTTCGCGGCCGCACGGGCTGCGGCGGCGCGCTGCGCAGACGTGACGTGCCCGTGGAGGACTAGCTTGCCCTGGCGATGGTGCCCGCTCGACATCAGGGCGATCGCCGTCTGTCGTGGCGTCATCTTCGCCACCGAGGCTCTGGCCCCGGCGACTACGCTCCCCACAGCGAGCACGGCGAGTATCACCACCAACATGCATGCAAAGAAGCCGAGTCTGTTGCGTCCAGAATCCATGTCTCCCCGATCCGTTCAGGGGAGAAGCCGTCTCGCGCACGAAGCGACCGACGGCCCGGACTCCCCATTCCCCCGAGCCGGCCGCCAGGCGACGGCCGTCACATGGGTAGGCACTCCGCGCCACCGCGAAACCGCGGCGCGCTGGTGCACCCAACTTGGACCACGTTTCAAGCGTACTCGCGTTTCGACAGCCGGAAAGGCTGGGCAGCGTGTGGAAGACACGCGAGAGCGTTGGCGTTGCGTGAGGACTCGGGACCCGGCGTGTGCGCGACGAAGGACGGCGCCTCGACGCGGCGGCGTCGGGCCGGATCGGCTGGCGCTTCTACGCGCGCGCGCCGACCCCGACAACGGTTCCCGCGCGCACGCGTCCGGCGTACACTCTGCGCGAGCCTCGCGCACGGAGGCGGGGCGCGCGACGAAAGGTGGGTCGATGACACCGCGGCAGCTGTCTCTGGCCTCGTTCGGCGGCGACGTCGCCGGCGGCTGGTGTCACTTCGTCGCCGCCTCGGCCCAGGGAGGCTGTCAGCGCGTGCTCGGCGGGAGTCTGGGGATGGGCGGTGAGCCGTACCCGGACATGAACCAGGGCTTCGTGTTCGGACCCGACGGCGCCGGCGAGGCGGTGCGGCAGTTCGCCGCCAGCCTCAGGGACCGGTTGCTACCGGGGACGCTCCTGGCGCTCTCCACGGTGGCCGCTGAGGCCGCCATCGCTGCCGCAGCTCTCGACCTTCCCGAGGAACAGCCGATGGCACTCATGTGCGTGCATGCCGCCGACGCGCTGCGCGTGGAGGGAAGGCACGAGATCGAGCACGTGCACGACCGGAAGGGTCTCGCCGACGCGGCGGAGGTGCTGGCCGATGCCTACGAGCTGCCGCTCGAGTGGTGCGCGAACATGATGGGCGAGCGCTTCCTGGAGCTTGAAGCGGCCGACCTCTTCCTCGCCCGTCACGGCGACCGCGCCGTGGCCGCCGTCGGCTCGGCGCGGGTGGCCGGCACGGTCACACTGGGCGCCGTGGGGACGCGGCGCGCGCCCCGTCACCGCGGCGCCGCCTCCGAAGCGCTTTCGGCCGCCATCGACCACCACGTGGGCGAGGGTGCACACCTCTTCGGTTTGGTCTCGGTGCCGGGCGCCGAGCCGCTCTACGCCGGCCTCGGCTTCGTCGCCGTCGACCACCTGCGCGGCTGGCTGGTCCCCGCGCCCTGACGCCCGCGGGCGCCGGCGCGCCTCACATCCAGCCGCGCCGCCGGAACAGCACGAACATGACGGCGACGGCCGCCGCCTGGGTGGCCAGACCGAGCAGCAGGAACGCCGGCCAGCCGCCGAGGTGCACGATGAGCCACGGGAAGTTCATCCCGAAGAAGCCGGTGATCCAGGCGAGCGGCATGAAGATGGTCGCCACGATGGTCAGCCGCTTCATCACCTCGTTCAACCGGTTGGAGACGGTCGACAGGTACACGTCCATCGCGCCGGTGAGCAGGTCGCGGTAGCTGTCCACGAGGTCGCTGATGCGGATGAGGTGATCGTAGACGTCGCGATAGTAGCGCTCCATGTCGGGCGTCATGCCGGGGATGGCGACGACGCCCGTCACCAGCCGCGCGAAGGTGTCGCGCTCCGGCGTGATCACCTTGCGCCAGGTCACGAGGCGCCGCTTGAGGCCGAAGATCTGCTGGAGCTGCGCGTCGTCCGGCTTCTGCAGCACGCCGCTCTCGAGCTCGTCGATGCGGTCGTCGAGCTTGGCGAGGCCGGGGAAGAAGCTGTCGGCGAGCGCATCGACGACCAGATAGAGCATCATGGCGCCCTTTGCCGGCGGCGACATCTCGCGGGCCGCCCGGGCGCGCAGGTCGTCAAAGGGCGGGCAGCTGTCGCGGTGCACGGTCACGAGGTACTTCTCGCTGAAGAAGCAGTGCACCTCGACGAGCCCGTCCGCGTCCTCGTTGGCGCCATAGGCCACGAGCAGGACGAAGCCGTCGAACGGATCGAGCTTGGGGCGCTGCCCGAAGTGGGCGGCGTCCTCCACGGCGAGCGGATGGAAGGCGAAGACGTCGGTGAGCATCTTCAGGTCGCCGGCCGTCGGCTTGTGCAGGTCGAGCCAGAAGAACTCGCTCTCGGCGAGGTGCTGCTTCACGAGTTCCTCGTCGACGTGGTCGTGGGCCCCGCCCGCGTCCACGAGGAACGAGGCGGGGTGCGGCGGCTTCTTGGGCATGGATCGCTCCTGGGAGAGTGCCTTCGCGGCGGGCGCGCCTGCGTCGCCGCCGCCCGTACTCCATTCGCTGCCCGACGCCGGCATTCCTAGGTCCGGCGAGCCGCGCTTCGTCAGTCCTGACAACGCACGCGGGCTCAAGATTCGGGCGACGCTGCCGATGTGTATCGACTATCGCGAACCACTTATGTGAGGGAGGAGGGCATCGTGGCGAACCATCGCTCCCGGGCCGTGCCGATCGTGAGCAGGCCCGTTACGCTCGTGCTCGCTACCGTCGCTCTCTTGCTCCTCTGCGCCGCGCTGGCCGTGCCCGCGTTCGCCCACAGCAGCTACAGACATGGGACCGCGACCAGCAAATCGGCCTGCGTGGGGGGTTGCCACAGTGGCAGCTCCAGCAACACGATGTGCACGACGTCCTGTCATCAGGGCTTCAAAGTCGAGGGAAGCACGCGGTGGTGCTGGGACTGTCACACTCCAGGGCAGAGCACGCTGGCGTGGCGCAACGGGGCCTGCACAGGGGCCTGTCACGCTGCCACGGTCCACGCGGGCGCCGGCTCCAAGACCTGCGTCACGTGCCACCGCGTGAGCGCCTCGGCCACGGATCCCGGCTCCAGCCCGCACCACGACGGCGTCGTCGGCACGGTGCCGTCGTGCCAGACGTGTCACGACGGCAAGACGGCGTCGCTCCAGACGAGCCACGCCGGCATCGCCGCGTGCCCGTCCTGCCACAACGGGATGGACCGTCCCGTCGTGCCCGCCGCCTGCCTCGCGTGCCACAGTTCCGCCGCGCACTCCGAGGCCAAGCAGATCGCCTACACCAACGACCTGTCGTGCGCCGACGCCCGCTGTCACGGCAGCGCCGTCATCCACGGCACGGCGCCTGCGCTCACCAAGACCTGCACGGACTGTCACGCCGCGCACTACCAGGCGCTTGGCACCTGCACGGCGTGCCACAAGTCCGGCGCGGCCTACCATCACGGCACGGCGCGGGCCGTCGCGCTGGCCGACTGCGTGACCTGCCACGACGGGAGTGTCGCCACCGCTCGTGCCGGCCATCAGACCACGGCGAGCTGCACTGTCTGCCACACCGCCGGCATGACCACGCCGGACGTGCCGGCGGTATGCATCACCTGTCACGACGTGGGCTCGCCCGCGACGGCCACTTGCCTGCAGAGCGGCTGCCACACGTCGGCCGCCTTGCACTCCAGGCAGGCGCCCACGCCCGCGGACTGTACGGCCGGCGGCTGCCACACGGCGCATTTCCAGGCCATCGCCACCTGCACCGTGTGTCACACGGACCGCGCCGGCTATCACCATCGCGGCGTCAAGGCGACGCCTCTCGCCGCGTGCTCGGCCTGCCACGACGGCAGCGTCGCGGCGGCTAAGCAGGCCCACTCCGGCCTCGCGTGCGCCTCGTGCCACACAGGCATGGATCGCCCGGCGCAACCCGCGACTTGCCGCAGTTGCCACGACTGGCAGCCCGTCGGCACGGCCGCCTGCACGACGTGCCACAGCGTCGGCGGCTCTCTGGCGAGAGACCAGGCGCACAGCCTGACTCCGGGCTCCGGTACCACATGCACCACGTGTCACCGGAGCCACTACGCCGACCTCGGCGCCTGCAAGACGTGCCACGGGGCCTACGTCGGCACGCACCACAGGACGACCACGCTGACCGACGCGCGACTCACGCTCTCGGCCAGGCCGGCCAAGGTCAGGCCCGGCGCGCGGGCGACGATCGCGGGAGTCCTGCGGACTGGGTCCGGGGCCGTGGCGGGGCAGGGCCTGCTCATCCAGGGTCGCCGGCTTCCGCGCGGAGCGTTCAAGACTGTCGCGTCGGTGCGCACGCGGGCCGGCGGCAGATACGGCCTCAGCGTCCAGCCGGTCGCCGGGATGGAGTATCGCGTCGTGTGGCGTCCGGCCGGAGCATTCACCCTCCGGTCGCGCCCGGCCGTCGTCACGGTCGGCGTCAGGATGCGCTAGAGTCCGCGTTCTCGACGCTCGCGCCGCCGTCGTGTATACTCCCCTGCGCCATCAAGAGGGAACTTGCGAGTCCCCCACCCTGCGCCCTTCGCCGGTCGACAGGGTCCATCACGAGAAAGGAGATCGTGAGGGCTCGCCGCCGGCGAGCCTTTTTCCGTATGGGTAGACCATTTTCTCCCAGAGATAAGTTCATGCGCGACCGGGCCAACGAGGTCCGCATCCGCATCAACGACGGCATCACGGTGCCGCAGGTCCGGTTGATAGACGAGAACGGCGAGCAGCTCGGCGTACAGTCGATCCGCTTCGCCCAGGACTACGCCGCCGAGCACAATCTCGACTTGGTCGAGGTAGCCGCTCAGGCCGATCCGCCCGTCTGCCGGGTCATGAACTACAGCAAGTACCGCTACGAGCTCGAGCTCAAGGCGAAGCAGGCGCGCAAGCACCAGAGCCAGATCGTGATCAAGGAGATCAAGTTCCGGCCCAAGGTGGGCGTGCACGACTACGAGACGAAGAAGGGCCACGTGCTGCGGTTCCTCGAGCACAAGGACAAGGTCAAAGTGACGATCATGTTCCGTGGCCGCGAAATGGTCCATCCGGAGCGCGGCGAGCAGCTGCTCCTGCGCCTCGCGGAGGACGTAAAGGAACACGGCGTGATCGAGTCCAAGCCTCTTCAGGATGGGCGCAACATGATCATGATGCTCGCGCCGGTGAAGTAGCGGGAGGAGGTGCGTATGCCGAAGACAAAGACCCACAGCGCGTCGAAGAAGCGCTTTCGTCTCACGGGCTCGGGCAAGCTTGTCCGCCGCCACGGGATGAAGAGTCACCTCCTGGAGCACAAGAGCTCCAAGCGCAAGCGCGGGTTCCGCAAGGTGTACGACGTCAGCCAGGCAGATTCCAAGGGGATCAAGCGCCTGTTGGGGCTCCGCTGAGCCCACAAGTTCCGAGGAGTACCCACCATGTCTCGAGTTAAACGGAGCGTCAGCGCCCGCAAGAAGCGCCGGAAGGTGCTCGAACAGGCGAAGGGCTACCGCGCCACTAAGAACTCAAGTTACAAGCGCGCCAAAGAGCAGGTCCAGCGCAGCGGTCAGTACGCGTACCGCGACCGCCGCGTGCGCAAGCGCGAGTTCCGCCGTTTGTGGATCATCCGCATCAACGCCGGCGCCCGCGAGAACGGCCTGTCGTACAACCAGTTCATGCACGGTCTCGAGCTGGCACAGGTGGAGCTCGACCGCAAGATCCTGGCCGAGCTCGCCGTGAGCGATCCCAAGTACTTCGCCTCGCTCGTCGACCAGGCGCGCGCGGCCCTCGAAGCGGCCTGAGCGCCGGGCACAGGGCAGGCGAGCCGCTTGGGGTTTTAGGCCCACCGATCACCAGCACGCAGAACGCCCTCGTCAAGCGGGCGGCGTCTCTGCGGCAGCGCAAGTTCCGTGAGCGCGAGGGCGCCTTCCTGGTGGAAGGCGCCGACCTAGTGGCGGCCGGCATCGCCGCCGGCCGCCGCCCACAGGTCGTCTTCGTGCGCGAGGAGCGCGCCGAGGAGCTCGGCGAGGCGTTCGCTGTGATGGCGGGCGGCCGTGGCGGCGCAGTAGGCGCAGGCTCACCTGCCGGCGCCGGCGAATCTCCGCCGCCGGCCGTCTACCCGGTCGACGAGCGCGTCGCGCACCGGCTTTCCACACTGGAGACGCCGCCCGACGCGCTCGCCGTGTTCCCGCTTCCGGAGCGGCCGCCGCTGGCGTCGCTGCGCGTGCTCGCGGCGGCCGGGCTCGTCGTGTACGCGGACGGCATCGCCGACCCCGGCAACATGGGCACGCTGCTGCGCGCGGCGGTCGCCTTCGGCGCCGCCGCTGTCGCGGCAGCGCCGGGGTCCGCCGACCTGTACGGCCCCAAGACCGTGCGCGCGAGCATGGGCGCCGTCTTCGGCGTGCCACTCTGGCCGGAACTGCCGCTGCGCGAGCTGCTGGAGCAGCTGCCCGGCGCCGAGGTGTACGGCCTCGCCGCGCACGGCGGCACGCCGATCGCCGAGGCAGCGCGTGACAGGATGCCGATCACCGAGGCCGCGCACGGCGCGCCGGCCGTGCTCGTCGTCGGGGCGGAGCGTCCCGGGCTCTCCGCCGAGGCGCTCGCCTGCGTCACGCAGCTGGTCACGATCCCGCTCGCGCCGGCTGCAGCTGGCGCCGTCGAGTCGCTCAACGCCGGCGTCGCCGGCGCGATCGCCCTCTACGAGCTCTCGCGCCGGTCCGCCGGCGCCCCCCAAGACCCCTCGCGTCGCTCGCCGGCGCCCGATCAAGGATGACCATGGACGACGCGGACCTGCAGATGCTCAAGCAACGCGCCCCGGGCCTGGCGGCGATCTACCACACAGGGCGTGAGTCGATCCTTCACGCCGCGGATGTGGCCGCCCTCGAGCAGGCGCGCGTCACGACCCTCGGGCGCAAGAGCGCACTCACTGAGTTCCTGCGTTCGATCTCCACGCTGCCCGCTGAAGACCGCCCGCTGGTCGGCAAGGGCGGCAACATCATCCGCAAGGAGCTCGAGGCGCTGGTCGACGAGCGCGAGGTGCGGCTCAAGGCCGCCGCCCTGAGCACGTCGCTGGCGGAGGAGCGCATCGACGTCACGCTCCCGGGCCAGCCGTTCCCGGCCGGCCACGAGCACCTCATCAGCCAGACCATGCGCGAGGTCGAAGATATCTTCGTCGGCCTCGGGTACCGCATCGCGGAGGGCCCCGAGGTCGAGCTCGACTACTACAACTTCACGGCGCTCAACACGCCGCCGACCCACCCCGCGCGCTCCGCGCACGACACCTTCTGGGTCGTGGAGCAGCGCGAGACGATGCCGGAGGCCGTCGTCGACGCCGATCGCGGCGTGCTGCTGCGCACCCACACCTCTCCCGTCCAGGTGCGCGTCATGGAGCAGCAGGAGCCCCCGGTCTACGTCCTCTGCCTCGGCAAGGTCTACCGGCGCGACTCGGACGCCACGCACACGCCGATGTTCCACCAGGTCGAGGGCCTCGTCGTCGACGAGGGCATCACCCTGGCCGATCTCAAGGGCACCGTGGCGCACTTCACGCGCGAGTTCTTCGGCGGCGACCGCGAGATCCGCGTGCGTCCGCACTTCTTCCCGTTCACGGAGCCGAGCATCGAGGTCGACGTGAGCTGCGAGCTCTGCGGCGGCAAGGGCTGTCGCTCGTGCAAGCACTCCGGCTGGCTCGAGATCATGGGCGCCGGCATGGTCGACCCCAACGTCTACGGGTTCGTCGGCTACGACCCGGAGAAGGTCAGCGGCTTCGCCTTCGGCATGGGGGTCGAGCGCATGGCGATGCTCAAGCACGGCATCCCCGACCTGCGCCTGTTTTACGACAACGACGTCCGCTTCCTGCGGCAGTTCTGAGAGGGGGCGGCGACGATGAGAGTACCGATCAGCTGGCTCTAGGAGTACGTGGACTGGCAGGGCACCGTGGAGGAGCTCGCCGGGCTGCTCACGATGTCCGGCACCGAGGTGGACGGCATCGACTGGGTGGGCGCGCCGCGCGACGCCGAGAACCTGGCGCGTTTCGTGGTCGGCAAGGTGCTGACTCGTGACAAGCACCCCAACGCCGACAAGCTGAGCCTCTGCACCGTGGACGTCGGCGAGGCCAACGGAGGCGTCACGCAGATCGTCTGCGGCGCGGACAACTTCCAGGCCGGCGACGTCGTGGCGGTGTCGATGACCGGCGCGACGCTCGAGAACGGGTTGAAGCTCAAGAAGGCCAACCTGCGCGGCGTAGAGAGCAACGGCATGATGATGAGCGAGCAGGAGCTGGGCTACGAGGAGAAGAGTCCGGGCATCGCGATCCTGCCGCCGGACTGGCCGGTCGGCGCGCCGCTGCAGGACCACCTGCCGGTGAGCGAGGCCGTCCTCGAGCTCGAGCTCACCTCCAACCGGCCGGACTGCTTCAGCATCTACGGCATCGCCCGCGAGGTGGCGGCAGCGTCCGGCGCGACGCTGGCGGCGCCGCCCACCGCCGGTCCGGCGGTCGAGGGCGGCGCGTCCGCGGCCGCGTCGATCTCCGTCGAGGTCGTTGACGCCGACCTGTGCCCGCGCTACGCGGCGCGGGTCGTCCGCGGCGTCGCTGTGGGCGAGTCGCCGGCCTGGCTCAAGGCGCGCCTCACGCACGCCGGCATGCGCCCCATCAACAACGTCGTCGACGTCTCCAACTACGTGATGCTCGGCTGGGGCCAGCCGCTGCACGCCTTCGACGCCGGCAAGATCGAGGGCGACAAGCTCATCACGCGCCGCGCCCGTGCAGGCGAGAAGATCGTCACGCTCGACGGCGTGGAGCGCACGCTCGACGGTGAGATGCTGGTGATCGCCGACGCGGCGCGGCCGCTGGTCATCGCCGGCGTGTTCGGCGCCGTCGACGCCGAGGTGGACGCACAGACGACCGACCGCGTGCTCGAGGCGGCCAACTTCAACGGCCCGAGCATTCTGCGCACCGAGTCGCACACCGGCATCCGCAGCGAGGCGAGCAACCGGTTCGAGAAGGGACTCGACGCGGCGCTCGTCCCCGGCGGGCTGGCGTTCGCGACGCGGCTCCTCGAG
>CAIWHY010000568.1 GCA_903912585.1 uncultured Thermoleophilia bacterium
CGTGTCGCCGCGGCCGTCGAGTTCTTCGAACAGCGGCCCCCAGCGCAGCGACACCGGCGCCGCGGACGCGCCGAAGGCCTGCGCCGCGGCGCTCAGATTCGCGCTCACAGCCTGCGCGTCCACCACGTCAGGCCCCCGCGGACATGTCAGTCCAGCTCCCGGTCGAGGTAGAAGGTGAGCGACATCAGCTCGCTGGAGAGGTCCACCTGGCGCACGAGCACGCCGTCCGGCGCCTGCACCTTGACCGGTGCGAAGTTGAGCACCGCGTGCACGCCGGCCGCCGCGAGGCGGCCGATCGTCGCCTCGGCCTCGCCGGCGGGCACGGTGACCATCGCGATGTCGACCTTCTCCTCACGGCAGAAGCCCTCGAGCTCGGCGATGCCGCGCACGCGGCCGGCGCCGTAGCTGGCGCCGATGACCGTCGCGGAGCTGTCGAACATCCCGACGAGGCGGAAGCCCTGCTCGGCGAAGCCGCGGTAGCGCGCCAGGGCCGTACCCATGAGCCCGGCGCCGACGATGATCACGTTCCACGAGTGGTCCAGCCCGAGGCAATGCGTGATCTCATCCACGAGGCGCGCGACCTCGTAGCCCACCCCGCGCGTCCCGAACTCGCCGAAGTACGAGAAGTCCTTGCGGATCTGGGCGGCGTTGAGGCCGATCATCTCGGCGAGGTCCTTGCTGGATACGCGGTCCACGCCGCGCGAGCGCAGCTCACGGAGCTTGCGCAGGTAGAGCGCCAGCCGCGGCACGGTCACGGCCGGTACATCGTGTTTGTCGACGTTGCGCACAGCCCCTCCTCTTGTCAGCCGGCGAAGAACGCCGTCGCGGCGGCGGCGGCCCGGGTGATGTCGTCTTCGCTCAGCGCCAGCGAGATCATCGCCGCCTCGAACTGAGATGGAGCGAGGTAGATGCCGCTCTCCAGCATGTGGCGCCAATACTGAGCGTAGTACGCCGTGTCCGCCTGCTTGGCATCGGCGAAGCTCTGCACCGGGCCCTCGCAGAAGAACAACGTCATCATCGGGCCGACCTGATTGAGCGTGAACGGGTGGTCGCCCTTCGCCGCCGCCGCCGTGAGGCCCTCGGCGACCTCCCGCGCGAGCTTCTCTAGTCGTTCGTAGACGCCCGGCTCGGAGAGCGCGCGCAGCGCGGCGGCGCCGGCCGCCATCGCCAGCGGATTGCCGGAGAGCGTACCGGCCTGGTAGGTCGAGCCGAGCGGCGCCACCGTCTCCATGAGCTCGCGGCGGCCGCCGAAAGCACCCACGGGCAGGCCGCCGCCGATGATCTTGCCGAGCGTGGTCAGGTCGGGCAGGACGCCGAACCTCTCCTGGGCGCCGCCCCAAGCCACGCGGAAGCCGGTGATGACCTCGTCGAAGATCAGCACCGCGCCAGACTGCGTGCACAGCTCGCGGCAGGCCTCGAGGAAGCCCGGCGCCGGCAGGACGACGCCCATGTTGCCGGCGACCGGCTCCACGATCAGCGCCGCGATCTCGTCGCCGCGCTCGTCGAAGAGGGCGGTCAGCGACTCGATGTCGTTGTACTCGACGAGCAGCGTGTCGGCCGTGGTGCCTTTGGTGACGCCGGGGCTGTCCGGCAGCGCGAGCGTGAGCACGCCGCTGCCGGCGGCCGCCAGGAAACCGTCCGAGTGGCCGTGGTAGCAGCCGATGAACTTGACTATCTTCTCCCGCCCGGTGAAGCCGCGGGCGACGCGCACGGCGCTCATCGTCGCCTCGGTGCCGGAGTTGACCATGCGCACGAGCTCGATGGACGGCACGGCCTCGCAGATGAGGCGCGCGAGCTCGACCTCGAGCTCCGTGGGCGCGCCGTAGCTCGTGCCGCGATCGACCTGCGCGTGCAGGCTGCCGACCACGTCAGGGTGCCCCCAGCCGAGGATCATCGGACCCCAGGAAGAGACGAAGTCGACGAACTCGTTGCCGTCGGCGTCCCAGATATGCGCGCCCTTGGCGTGGTTGATGAACAGCGGGTGCGGCATGCCGACGCCCTTCATCGCGCGCACCGGCGAGTTGACCCCTCCGGGGATGTACTTCTGTGCCTCCGCGAAGAGGCGGGCAGAGGTCTGGATGTTCACACGCGCCCTCCCACGGGAAATGTGCCCTGCGTCAAGGGCCGCACTATACTACGCGACCGCCGCCGCATGTGCGTCGCTGCACGATGTACCCGCAAAAGGCCTCATGCAGCCCTGCGGGAGCCGGCTTCGACCCGCGTCCGACAGGAACGGCTCGCCGCCCGGCGAAGCCTGCAACACCTGCAGGCGCCGAGCCAGGAGCGTGACTCATGCCCGTGATCATCCGCCACGCGGGACCCGGCGACGAGCCGGCCGTGGTCGAGCTCGTCCAGGAGCTCGCCATCGCCGCGGACTACCCCACGCCGATCGACGAGCACTACGTGCGCCACTACCTCGCCTCGCCGGTGAGCGACCTGCTCCTCGCCGTGGACGACGGCGCCCCCGTGGGACTCCTCAGCTACGCGATCGTGCCGGGGCTGTTCCACGCCGCCGACTCCGGCATCATCGAAGCGCTGGTCGTTGCCGAAGGGCGCCGCAGCGAGGGCATCGGCCGCCAGCTCCTGATGGCCGGCGTGCGCAAGCTCGAAGCGGCCGGCTGCGCCGAGATCTCGATCAGCGTGGAGGCCGGCAACGAGGCGGCCCAGAAGCTCTACCTCGACGCCGGCCTCACGGAGGCGTCGGTCTACCTCGAGAAGCACATCGAGAAGTAGGGCGAAGACGCCGCGGCAGGCGCCCGGGAGGCGCCTGAGCCGGCGCCGGGGCAGCGCGTCAGCCGACGGCCGGCGAGCACCAGCCCTTGGGCACGTAGGCGCAGTAGGGCTCCTCGGCCATGTAGTCGCCGGTCGCCTCGTAGGCCCGCGCGCGGCAGCCGCCGCAGACCTTCTTGTACTCGCACACGCCGCACTTGCCCTTGAGACCGTCGAAGTCGCGCAGTTCGTTGAAGAGCGGCGAGTCGCGCCACACCTCGGGGAAGGTCTGCTTGCGCACGTCGCCGGCGACCTTGTCGAAGTAGCCGCAGCCCTGCACCTCACCGATGTGGCTGATGAAGCAGAAGCCGATGCCGGCGAGGCAGCCGCGGCTGAGCGTGTTCATGCCGCCGTGGCTGTGCGGGTGCACCTCGAGCTTGCGGCCCTGCGCCTTGGCGCGCTGCCGCATGACGCGCCAGTAATGCGGCACGTCGGTGGGCTTCATGAAGAGCTTGCTCTCCTGCTGCGCGTCGTACATCCACTCGAGGGCGCGCTCGTACTCTTCCGGCGGCAACTCCTGGGCCTCGAGCTCCTTGCCGCGGCCGGTGGGGACCAGCATGAACGGGTGGAAACTGACGGCCCCGAGGTCCTCGGAAAGCTGGAGCAGCGCCGGCAGGTAGTGGGCGTTGAGCTTGGTGATGGTGCTGTTGATCTGCACCTCCACGCCGGCGTCGAGGCAGTTGCGGATGCCGCGCACGGCGCCGTCGTAGGCGCCGGGGACGCCACGGAACGCGTCGTGCTCCGCGGCGCTCGGGAAGTCGATGGAGATGCTCACGCGGGCGATGCCGACATCGTGCATGCGTCGTGCGACCTCCGGCGTGACGAGCGTGCCGTTGGGCGACATGACGGTGCGCAGGCCCTTGCCGATGGCGCGCGCGGCGATGTCGAACACGTCGGCGCGCATCAGCGGGTCGCCGCCGGTCAGGATCAGGATGGGGTTGGCGAACGAGGCGATCTGGTCGACCAGCGTGAACGCCTCCGCCGTGCTGAGCTCGCCTTCGTAGGGGCCGTGGACGGCGCTGGCGCGGCAGTGCACGCAGGCGAGGTTGCAGCTGCGCGTGACCTCCCAGGCGATGACGCGCGGCGGCGCGGGGCCAAGGGCTCCGTCCCCGGCGTCGCCGGGCCCCATGGTCATGCCGTGGGGGTTTTGTGCATCGGGATGGTGCAAACCGCTCCCAGTGTGCCAGAGACGCACGGGCGACGCAATCCGCGTTCGGCGGCGTCGCCGCGCCGGGATCCTCGAGGGCTACGTCTCGTAGAGCTTCGCGCCCAGGCCGGCGAAGTCGTAGCCGGGCAGCGCGATGAGCTCGTTGCGGAACATCTGGCTGCCCAGGAAGCCCCGCACCGCGCGGATGGCGCGCATGGTGGCGCTCGTCTTGGTAATGACCAGATCGAGTCTCTCGCTCTGGAGGGGCACATAGTCGAGTCCGGCGATCTGATGGTAGACCCGCTCGGCGCCGACGCCGGCGTCGGCGCCGCCCTTGGCGATCAAAGTGCCTTGCGCGAGGTCCGAGACGATCTCCCGCTCGTAGCCCTCGATGCCGAAGGGGTCCGCCTCGAGCAGGCGCAGTTTCTCGTCGAGGAGCACCCGCGAACCCGAGCCTCTCTCACGGTTCGCCAGCGTCAGCGGCGTGCGCACCAGGTCGGACCAGCCACGCAGGCCGAGCGGATTGTTCTGCCTGACCAGCAGCCCTTGGGAGCGGATCGCCAGTCGCAGGACCACGACGGGGGTACCCGGCACGAGTCGCTTCACGTAGGGGAGGTTGTAACTGTCGCTCGAACTGTCCCAAAGGTGGACCGCCGCGGCCTGGACGCTGCCGGAGTACAGCGAGACGAGCTCCCGGTAGCCGCTCTCGTATGAGCGCAGCACGCGGATGCCGCCCGCCGACAAGTAGTTGGCGAGGACGTCGAGGAGCAGGTCGCGCCCCCCGATGATGAAGGCGCCCTGCGTGATGGACGCGGGGTCGTGGCCTGCCGAGCCGGCCTCGGCGTTGGCCGCGGCGCCGACCGCGGCACGGGCAGCGTGCGCGGCTGGCGAAGTGCCCTGGCCGGCGGGCGCCGTCAGGCCCTGAAGCCGGGCGCTCTTCGAAGCCTCGATGTACGTCTGCACGTCGCCGAGGCTGAACCTCAGCTTGCGACCAACGTTGTACGAGGGGAGCACGCCGGCTTTCGCGAGTCCGTAGACGGTGTTCTTGTTGATCTGGAGGATGGAGGCCACGTCCTCCGCCGTGAGCACGTCGATCCGCGGAACGCCGGCCATGCCGAACCTCCTGCTGTCGCCGGGACCCGGCGGCGGACGCGTCTGGACCGCCCGATCCTCAACCTGCGGCCTTATCATGCCACGAAACAGGGTCAAACGGTGCGAAACATAACGCAATCCATCGAAATGTAACTTCCGGCTGAGGAAGAGCTATCTTCCGGGTGCGATCAGCGTGGTCACGACGACCCGCTGCTGAAGTAGTGGACACCGCACCGAGGAGAACGACCATGAAGCTTTCCGCTCGCAACCAGCTCAAAGGCACCGTCGAGACCGTGACCGAGGGCGCCGTGAACGGCGTCGTCACGGTCAAAGTGGGCCAGGACACCGTCACGGCCGATGTCACGATGGATGCCATCAAGGACCTCGGCCTCGAGGCCGGCAAGGAGGCGACCGTCGTGGTCAAGGCGACCAGCGTCATGATCGCCGCCGGCAGCGTGCGCCTCGCCGGGCTCTCGGCGCGCAACCAGCTCGCGGGCACGGTCGCCAAGGTCACCCGGGGTGCCGTCAACGGCCACGTCCTGCTCAAGCTCAACGGCGGCGGCACGCTCACGTCCTCGGTCACCAACGAGGCGATCGACGAACTCGACCTCGCCGAGGGCTCGCCGGCGCTGGGGATCGTCAAGGCGAGCGACGTGATGGTGGCCGTCTGAGCCACGCGGCCTGACAGCGCCGCGGCCGGCTCCCGGCCGGGGCGCCGCGGCGGCA